>NZ_CAXBKN010000011.1:0-44298 GCF_963976135.1 uncultured Maricaulis sp. | reverse complement strand
ACCTTGGCGGCCCATTCCGGGTCGGAGATCAGGGCGCGGCCGACGGCGACGAGGTCGAATTCGTCGCGTTCGAGGCGTTCGATCAGGCCGTCGAGCGAGGCGGCGGGGGAGTTTTCGCCCATGAAGGCGCCGATGAAGTCGGAGTTGAGGCCGACCGAGCCGACGGTGATGGCGGGCTTGCCGGTCAGCTTCTTGGTCCAGCCGGCGAGGTTGAGGTCGGAGCCCTCGAATTCGGGAAGCCAGAAGCGGCGGGTCGAGGCGTGGAAGATGTCGACGCCGGCGTCCGATAGCGGGCCGAGGAAGGCGCCGAGTTCGTCGGGCGTTGTGGCCAGTTTGGCGTTGTAATCCTGCTGCTTCCATTGCGAATAGCGCAGGATGAGCGGCAGGTCGGCGGGAATTTCCGCGCGCACGGCCCGGACGATTTCCTGCACCAGCGTCGTGCGCTCCACCAGGCCGCCGCCATAGCGGTCATCGCGCTGATTCATGCCTTCCCAGAAGAACTGGTCGAGCAGATAGCCATGGGCGCCGTGCAGTTCGATGGCGTCAAAGCCGAGTTCGGCAGCCGCCCTGGCCGCCTTGGCGAAGGCGGCGATGGTGTCGGCAATGTCTTCCGCGCTCATCGGCTCGCCGACCTGCTTGCCGCCGGGCATGATGCCGGACGGGCTGTCGGACGGGGCTTCGGGGTGCGGACCGGTGCCCGGCTTGCGCGCCAGGCCGACATGCCAGAGCTGCGGCGCGATCTTGCCGCCGGCACCATGGACGGCGTCGACGACACGCTTCCAGCCGGCCAGGGCTTCGGGTGTGTGAAAATTGGGTATGGCCGGATCGAAGCTGGCGCCGGGCCGGTCGACCGTCGTGCCCTCGGTGATGATCAGGCCGACCGCGTTCTCGGCGCGGCGGCGATAATAATCGACCACGGGCTGGCCCGGAATGCCGCCCGGGCTCTTGGAGCGCGTCATTGGGGCCATCACGATACGATTGGGCAGCTGCAGCGAGCCCAGCGAGAAGGGCTTGAACAGGGCGTCGGTCGAGGTCATGCGGATATCCTTGCGATGAAAGCTGAGCCCATAGGTAAGGCGGTTTTTTCGAAAATCGACCCTCGGGTATGTATTTGGGCCATGCATTTGGCGGCATGGGCTCAGTGGACGGCGGCGGCCGGGCGCGGGAGATTTGCTGCGACGGGCGCGGCAATAGGGATTTTTAACGGGCAGGGGTGATCATCACAATCCTGACGGGCCGGGCGCGCTGTGCCGTTTGCCTGGCGCGATGGTGAAAGAGGAGGCTTGCTTGCGTCCGGATCGGGACCTTCATGCCCGGCGTCTGAGGAGCCGGTTTCGCGCTGTGTCAAACCGGGCGATGCGGCGGCGGCGCGCTGATCACATCATCCGGGCCTGGGGCCTGTGGCTTGTGGTGACCGGCGCCGTGCTGGGGCTGGCCTGGTTTACGGTAGCGAGCCTGAGCCCCTGGCCGGTGCCGGTGACATTGCGTCATCTCGTTGCCAGCAAGGATTGCGACACGGCCCGTGCCATGGAACTGGCGCCGGCGGGGCGCGGTGAGCCGGGCTATTGGCCATGGCTGGATGCCGATCATGACGGCGTCGCCTGTGAGCGATGGCCCGCCCTTGCAGGCGGGCTGTCCGGCCAGGGTTAATCGCTGCCGCAGATCAGGACATGGCCGTCAAACACGGCGCCGACGATCAGCACGCCATCGCGCATCGCGGCGACGCTTGAGGCGTTGAGACTGCCATCCATCGCCAGCAGGGCCGTTTCGGTCTCGCCGGTTTGCGGGTTGAGGCGCACGGCATGGGCGGGGGCCATGGCATTGGCATCGGCGGCATGGGCGACGAAATCGAACACCCGCGGATGGCCGCCAATCCACAGATCGCCACGCTCGTCGATCTCGATATTGTCCGGCGCTGTCGGCACGGCAAGGGCGCGGTTGGCGCTCAGCTGGCCGCTCTCCACATCGCGGTCATAGACCCGCACCCGGCGGGCCAGCAATTCGGCAACATAGACTTCCGTGCCGTCGGCGGAGATGTTGATGCCGTTGGCATAGGCGATGGCGTGGGCGGCCATATCGCCTTGTGTGCCGTCAAAATAGGAGACGCTCGAGAGCGGCAGGCCAAAATAGGCTTCCAGGCTGGCCATCATGCCGGTGTGATAGGCGCGGTCATTGGTGGCGTAGAAGCTGCGCGGGCCGACGGCGAGCACATCATTGGGCGAAAGCAGGGCCTGATGGCTGATGCTCTC
Organism: uncultured Maricaulis sp.; assembly: GCF_963976135.1. Classification (GTDB taxonomy): domain Bacteria; phylum Pseudomonadota; class Alphaproteobacteria; order Caulobacterales; family Maricaulaceae; genus Maricaulis. Next base: position 42,049 of record NZ_CAXBKN010000011.1, on the reverse strand, counting down.
GACATGGCTCAGCATGCCATTCTCGCCAACATCGAAAATTTCGACCGCGTGAGCACCGTCCGCCGTATCGAAACCGGCGCGGTGATTGATGACGAAAAGGCGCTGGTGGCCATCGGCGCCGGTCCACAGGCTGATGCCATGGGGGTGGAAATCGGCCGGCGCATCGCCGGAGACTTCCCACACGCTGTCACGTTGATTGAGGTCGAAGGCGTAGATCCCGCCGCGCGCTCCGGTGCGCCGGTCATCGCTGGAAACGAAGACAAGGCCGGAGGACGGGTCGATGGTGACATCCTCCGTGCCCGGCCCGATGCCCAGCGCCGAGCACTGGCCCGGTGTCACCGGCGTCAGCTCGGCCATCATGCCCGATGCGGGAATGATGACGAACGCCATCCGCGCCAGTGCGGCCAGGATGATCAGGCCCAGAATGATGAGAATATTGCGCATGACATGCCCCCCGGAAATCAAGCTCCAGCCGGGACGTTAGCGCATTTTACCGGTTTTGGGCATGCGCGAATTTACCCCTGGCGGCCGCGCTTGCCCTGGACGCTCGCCCTGACCTTCTTGGTGAAGCCGCGCTTGCGGGCGCGGGCTTCCGACGGGGTTTCCGAATTGTAGCGGTCCTCGGCGAGGAGTTTTTCCCAGCGCCGGAAGCGGTCCGGATCGATCTCGCCTGACTTGATCCCGGCCTGGATGGCGCAGCCCGGTTCGGACTGATGGGCGCAGTCGGAGAATTTGCAGGTCGTCGCCAGTTCGGTCAGATCGGAAAAGACCCGGTCAATCCCGTCGCCGCTCTCGCTCATGCCGAGCGAGCGCATGCCCGGCGTATCGATCAGCCAGGCACCGGAATGGGTCGGACGCAGGCTGCGCGCCGTGGTGGTGTGACGGCCCTTATTGTCGCCCTTGCGATTGCCCTGTGTCTCGCTGGTCTCCTCGGTCAGCCCGTTGAGAATGGTCGATTTGCCAACCCCGGACGAGCCGACCAGGGCGGCTGTGGCACCGGGCTGGAGCCAGGGCGACAGCCGGTCGAGGGCGGCCGGGTCGCGGGCATCGAGCGTGATGGCGCTGACATGCGGCGACAGGGCCTCGGCCTGGCGGACATAATCATCGGCATTGTCGACCAGATCGCCCTTGGTCAGAACGATCAATGGCTCGGTATCGCTGCTGGCTGCCAGGGTGAGATAACGCTCGAGCCGGGCCGGATTGAAGTCGGCATTGCAGGAGGTGACGATGATCAGCGTGTCGACATTGGCGGCGATCAACTGGTGCATCAGCACGGTACCGGCCGCGCGGCGGCGCAGCACCGAGCGCGGTTCCAGCGCCCGCACGATGCGGTTCTCGTCCGGGTCGACCAACACCCAGTCACCGACGGCCAGATCGCCGACCTGCATATCGCCCGGCAGGGTCAGGGTGATCTCGCCTTCGGGCGTCATCGCCTGGACCCGGTCGCGGTGCACGTCGCACAATCGCGCCGGCGGCGTTGCCTCGATCTCGCCCGGCTCGAGCTGGGTCGCGAAATAGTCTGACCAGCCGAGTGCGGCGAGTGCTGCGTCTGTCATGGGGTCTGGTTCCGTTTGCGGTGCGGCGTCGTTATCGCACGCCTGACGACGTCGCAGCAATGGCCGGGCGACGTGTCATGCGCTGGTGACGCGATAGCCGGCCCGGATCACATCCACCGTCACGCGGGGCGTCAGCACGGTGACGGCGCCGGTGGGGCGGATATCGCGCAGGCTGTAACCGTCAAAGCTCCAGGCGAGGGTCTGGCCGTCGCGACGGACGAGCGCCTCGCTCTGTCCGGGCAGGGTGAAGAAGACCGCGTCTGGCAGGGCTTCGAAATCGTCTGAATGTGTGATCTGCTTCCGGCTACGCGAGTGGACGCGATCGGCATGCAGGAGACGGTTCATGGCGCCGGGCGATGGGCGCTCGCCCAGCTCGGGCCGGGCGCGGCCGAAGGCCTGCTGGAAAGCGACGTAATCATCATGGCGGCACATGCCGCAGGGGCGGTGACCCGCGGCCAGGGCGACGGCCTCATCGGTGAAGAAGAGCTCGGTATAGACGCCCGGCTTCATGATGGTGCGATGCCAGTGCTTGAAGTCAAGGCGGCAGCTGACCCAGGCCTGGTGGGCCCAGCGCCGGGTGCCGAGTTGGCGATGCGCATCGTGCAGACAGCCGCGATTGCCCATCAGGCCGCCGCGCGCCGGATGAGCGATGATTTCGCCGAACGGCGTGACTCGGTTCTGCAGGGGCATGGTGGCTCCGGGCGCTGGATGCCCAAGGATAGGCCGCGCTTGCCGCCGACACAAAGCAGCGCTTGCGCCAATCGAGCGAACAGTGTTCACTTTTGCCTCGGTCTTCCAGTCTGGCCCGCCCGTCAATGCCGCAGGAGCGCATTCATGTCCGACCAACACTATGATGTCCTGATTGTCGGGGCCGGGATTTCCGGCATTGCTGCGGCCTATCATCTCCAGACCCGGTCGCCTGACCGAAGCTATGCGATCCTGGAGGCGCGTGATGCGATCGGCGGGACCTGGGATCTGTTCCGCTATCCGGGCATTCGCTCCGACAGCGACATGTACACGTTCGGCTTTGCCTTCCGGCCCTGGACCGATGGCAAGGTGTTTGCCGATGGGCCGGCGATCCGCGAATATGTCTCCGACACCGCGCAGCGCAACGGCATTGAAGAGAAAATCCATTTCGGCACCCGGGTTGCACATGCCAACTGGGATAGCGAGACGGCGCGCTGGACGGTGCGCACGGAGCGCGGCGAAGACGGGCAACGAACGAGTTTTACCTGTAATTTCCTGATGATGTGCTCGGGCTATTATCGCTATGAGCATGGTTATATGCCGGATTTTGCCGGCATGGAGGATTTCTCCGGCGCGATTATCCATCCCCAGCTCTGGCCGGAGGATGTCGATTATGCCGGCAAGAAGGTCGTGATCATCGGCTCCGGCGCGACGGCCGTGACGCTGGTGCCGGCGATGGCTCGGGCGGCGGCGCATGTGACCATGGTGCAGCGATCGCCGACCTATATAGCGGCACGGCCGTCGCGTGATGGTTTCGCCGATTTCATGCGCAAGATCCTGCCCGAGAAGATCGCCTATTCGGTGACGCGGGCGAAGAATGTACTGCTCAATATCTATATCTATCAATTCTCCCAATCCTATCCCGACCTGGTCAAGCGCGAGGTCCTCAAGGCGATCCGCATCCGTCTTGGCCGTGATTTCGACGTCAAAAAGCATTTTTCGCCGAGCTATAATCCCTGGGATCAGCGCTTCTGCCTGGCACCGGACGGGGATTTCTTTGACGTGCTGGCCGATGGCTCCGCCTCGATCGTCACCGACCGGATCGAGCGTTTTACCCAAACGGGGATCAAGCTGGAATCCGGTGAGGAGATCGAGGCCGATCTGATCATCCCGGCGACCGGGCTGGAAATGCAATTGCTGGGTGGCATGACGCTCAGCGTCGATGGCGCCATGGTCCGCGCCGCTGACAAGGTCACCTATCGCGGCATGATGCTTAGCGATGTTCCCAATTTCGCGATCGCCTTTGGCTATACCAATGCGTCCTGGACGCTGAAGATCGACCTGACGTGCGAGCGTGTCTGCCGCCTGCTCAATCACATGTCGGCGAAGGGCTATGAATACTGCGTGCCGACGCCGCCGGCGGATCTGGAGACTGTGCCGATGCTCGACTTCTCCTCGAGCTATGTCCAGCGGGCGATGGCGCATCTGCCGCAACAGGGCGTCAAATCGCCCTGGCGCACCTATCAGAATTATGTCCAGGACATGCTGACCATCCGCTTCGGCAAGCTGGAGGATGGGGCCATGAAGTTTGGCCGGGCAGGCGACAAGGCGCAACAGGCTGCGGCGCTGGAAGCGGCGGAATAGCCGGCATCGCGGGCGCACGATTTTTGCGAATTTGGCGCTTATCGGCTGATTTCAGTTGAGGCGCAGGCTCTGTCGCGCGATTTGCTGGACATTTCATCCAATCGCGGCCAGTGTGCGGGTATCACGCCATCGAGACCGATCATGACACGCGCTATCGCCCTTTCCCTCGCAGACAGGAACCGGATCCGTATCCGTCTGCTCGGCCTGGCCGCGCTGATTCTGATTATCATCGGCCATAGCCTGACCGGAGCGCCGCTCGCCCCTGCCTGACATCGCCGAGATGCCGCCGCAGACCGAACCTCGCTCCGACCGGGCGGGGTTTTTTGTGTCCTCGCCCCGGTATCCCTTCCAGACCCTCCCCAAGTGAGCCCGCCATGACCGATGAATTTTCTGCCGAATTCGAGTTTGTCGGCGATTGCCATGCCCGCGGCATGGGCGGGATATTGCATACGCCCTGCCAGAGCGCCGAAGCCCTGAGCGAGCTGGCCGGCTGCGAAATCCGGGTGAAGCTGGAGAATCTACAGGCGACGGGTTCCTTCAAGGAACGCGGCGCCTATGCCAAGCTGATGAGCCTGGGCGCAGGCGAGCGGGCGCGCGGTGTGGTGGCGGCGTCGGCCGGCAATCATGCCCAGGGCGTGGCCCGGCATGGCCGATTGCTCGGCATTGAAACGATGATTTTCATGCCGGTCGGCACGCCGGCGATCAAGGTCAATGCGACGCGCAGCCTTGGTGCCACCGTTCAGCTGGCGGGGGCCGATTTCGATGCGTCCAGCCAGCTGGCGCGGGATTATTGCGCGGCTGAGGGTGCAGTTCTGGTGCATCCGTTCGATGATGCGCTGGTAATGGCAGGGCAGGGGACGGTGGCGACGGAGATGCTCGCGGACCAGCCCGATCTCGACGTGATCATTGTACCGATCGGCGGCGGCGGGCTGGCCTCGGGGGTCGCGCTGAGCGCCAAGCGAATCAAGCCGGAGATTGAAATCATCGGCGTGCAGGCGGATCTGTTTCCAGCCTTCCACAATCTGTTTCACGGCGGCGAGCGGCCCGTGGGCGGAATGACGCTGGCCGAAGGTATCGCCGTGCGCGAGCCTGGCGCGCTGACACGGCGGGTGATGACGGCCATGCTTGATGATGTCCTGCTGGTCGATGAGCGCGCGATCGAACGGGCGCTCAATCTGTTTCTGACGCGGCTGCGGGTCTTGCCCGAAGGGGCTGGCGCAGCGGGGCTGGCCGCGGTGCTGGCACATCCGGATCGTTTTCACGGCAAACGAGTCGGCCTGGTTCTGACCGGCGGCAATATCGATACCCGGCTGCTATCCTCGCTGCTGCTGCGTGATCTGGCACGTTCGCGGCGGCTGGCGCGCTTCCGGATCGAATTGATTGATGTGCCCGGCCAGCTCTCCTCGGTCTCGCACATCATCTCGGAAGCCGGCGGCAATGTCACAGATGTCGCCTATCACAAGACCTTCTCCGACCTGCCGGCCAAGGTGACCTATATCGATATTTCACTGGAGGCTCAGGACGCGGCCCATATGGACCGGGTGCATGCGGCGCTGCGGCAGAATGGCTTCAAGGTGGAATTCGCCGATTACTGACGCGCGGGGGCGGTAACCGCTTGCCGGTGAATAATTTATCGGCCCTGCTCGACGCTCTGGACGGCGTGTGAAATCATGTGTTTTCCACTGCTCAGGTCGAGGCGTGACAAATTGCCATACAGATTTTGTGGAATCGCGCGATAAACAGGCCACGGGCTGACCAAATTTCGGGGGCATTGATGCAATCGCCGCAGACACTTACTCGCAGCGGGCTGGATTTCAGCACCGTCATCGTTCTCTTGATCACCGTATTCGGGGCCCTATGGGCGTTGTTTGCGGCCGCGTTTGCGCCGGATGCGGCCATGAAGGGGCAGTCCTGGCTGATCCTGGGCGGCTTCCTGACAGGCATCCTCCTGCTTGTCGGCAGTGTGACGAGCGGCGGGGTTGAGACCGACGAGCGCGAATACAACGAGAATCTGGTCAAGGCCGGGGTGATCGCCTCCTTGTTCTGGGCGGCCGCGGGCCTGCTGGTCGGCGTGATCATTGCCTTCCAGCTCGCCTTCCCGATCCTCAATATCGAGGATTGGGGATTTACGAGCTTCGGCCGGCTGCGCCCGCTGCACACCTCTGCGGTGATCTTCGCCTTCGGCGGCAATGTCCTGATCGCGACCTCATTCTACGTGGTTCAACGCACTTGCCGCACGCGCATCGCCGGCGGGATCTGGCCCTGGTTCGTATTCTGGGGGTATCAATTCTTCATCGTCATGGCCGCGTCGGGCTATCTCGTTGGCATCACCCAGTCGCGCGAATATGCCGAGCCGGAATGGTATGCGGATATCTGGCTGACCCTGGTCTGGGTCGCCTATCTGCTGGTTTTCCTGGGCACGCTGTGGAAGCGCAAGGAACCGCACATCTATGTCGCCAACTGGTTCTACCTGGCCTTCATCGTTACCATCGCGATGCTGCACATCATCAATAATCTGGCCGTCCCGGTCAGCTTCTTCGGTTCGCACAGCTATTCGCTCTTCTCCGGTGTCCAGGATGCGCTGACCCAGTGGTGGTACGGCCATAATGCCGTGGGCTTCTTCCTCACCGCCGGCTTCCTCGGCATCATGTATTATTTCATCCCGAAACGGGTGAACCGGCCGGTCTATTCCTACCGGCTGTCGATCATCCACTTCTGGTCGCTGATCTTCATCTATATCTGGGCCGGCCCGCACCATTTGCACTACACGGCGCTGCCGGAATGGGCGCAGACGCTCGGCATGGCCTTCTCGATCATGCTGTGGATGCCGTCCTGGGGCGGGATGATCAACGGTCTGATGACGCTCTCGGGCGCCTGGGACAAGCTGCGCACCGATCCGGTGGTACGCATGCTCGTGATCTCGGTCGCCTTCTACGGCATGTCGACCTTTGAAGGTCCGGTGATGTCGATCCGCGCCGTCAATGCGCTGTCCCACTATACCGACTGGACCGTCGGCCACGTGCACTCCGGTGCACTCGGCTGGGTCGGTTTCGTCTCCTTCGGCGCGCTGTATTGCCTGGTGCCGTGGCTGTGGAAGAAGGCCGGCATGTATTCCAAGGCGCTGGTCGACTGGCACTTCTGGATCGCGACCTTCGGCATCCTCCTCTACATCACCTCGATGTGGGTTGCCGGCATCATGCAGGGTCTGATGTGGCGCGCCTACAACTCGCTCGGCTTCCTGGAATACTCCTTCGTGGAAACCGTCGAGGCGATGCATATTTCCTACATCATCCGCGCGGTTGGTGGCCTGCTCTATCTCGCCGGTGCGCTGATCATGATTTACAATGTCTATCGCACCATACGCAGCGATGTGACCGAAGCGGATGAGTCGGTATCGCCTCAACCCGCGCAGATTCCGGCCTAGGGGGAGATCGCTATGTCAAAGGGCAAAAGCCTGTGGAGCGAACTCCACAAAAAGCTGTTCGAGAAGAACTCGCTCATCCTTACCGTCGGTATTCTCGTCACGGTCTCGATCGGCGGCATTGTCGAGATTGCGCCGCTCTTCTATCTCGACTCAACGATCGAGGAAGTCGACGGCATGCGGCCCTACACGCCGCTGGAGCAGCTGGGACGCGACATCTATGTCCGTGAAGGTTGTTATAATTGCCATTCGCAGATGGTCCGCCCGCTGCGCGATGAGGTCGAACGTTACGGTCATTACTCGCTGGCGGCCGAGAGCATGTATGACCACCCCTTCCAGTGGGGTTCGAAACGGACCGGACCGGACCTCGCCCGTGTCGGCGGCAAATACTCCGATGAATGGCATCGCGATCATATGCGCGATCCACGCTCGGTGGTGCCGGAATCGATCATGCCGGCCTATGCCTTCCTGGCGGAGTCGACGCTGGACTATCACAATGTCGCCGCCAATCTGCGCGCCCTCCGGGCCGTCGGCGTGCCGTACAGCGACGAGATGATCGAAACCGCGGTGGCCGATATCGCCACCCAGCTCGATCCCTATGCATCGGATTATGACGGCTTCCTGGCCCGATATCCCGGTGCGACGCTGCGTGATTTCGACGGCAATCCGGACCGGGTGACCGAGCTCGATGCGATGGTGGCCTATCTGCAGGTGCTCGGCACCATGGTGGACTTCTCCACCTATGAGGCCGAAGCCGATGAAAATCTGAGATAGGGGCGCATGATGTATTCTCTTCTCGCGAGTTTCGCGCAGACCTGGGGCATGTTGCTGTTCGTCGCGCTCTTCACCGGCGCTCTGACCTATGCGCTGTGGCCCAGAAACCAGCAACGCTTCGACGAGGCGGCACGCCTGCCCCTTGATGACAGCGATGAACCCATTATCGAACGTGCCAGCGAGGACCAGGCCCATGTCTGATCACGAGGAAAACCGCGAAACCGACGCGCATTCGGGAACCGAAACCACCGGCCATGAATGGGACGGGATCAAGGAACTCGACACGCCGCTGCCGCGCTGGTGGCTGTATACCTTCTATGCCTGCATCGTGATCGGTGTGGTCTATATGGTCTTCCTGCCGGCAATCCCCGCCTTGCCGGGTCTGTCGGGCAGTGGCAGCGACCATACGCGCGGGCTCAGCAATAATTCCGAGCGTGCCAATGTCGCCGCCGCGATGCTTGACCTGGAAGCGTCGCGGGCATCGGGTTTCGATCGTCTGCGCGGTACCTCGATCGATGCGATCGAGGATGATCCTGATCTGCTCGGCTTTGTCCGTGCGGCTGGCGATGCCGCGTTCGGCAATTATTGCTCGACCTGTCATGGCTCTGGCGCCCAGGGTTTTGTCGGCTACCCCAATCTCAATGATGATGTCTGGCTGTGGGGCGGGAGCTATGACGAAATCCGCACCACGATCCGCTTCGGTGTCCGCAGTGAGCACACCGATACGCATTTCTCGCAAATGCCGGCCTATGGCCGCGATGGCTTGTTGACCCGCTCGGAGATCGGCGATGTCGCCGATTACGTCCTCTCCCTGTCGGGGCAGGACCGTCCCGCTGACGCGGTCGCCCGGGGCAGCGCCACCTATGCCAGCCAGTGCGTCAGCTGCCACATGCCCGATGCCACCGGTGACCGGAGCCAGGGCGCGCCCAATCTGATCGACCGGGACTGGCTCTATGGCGGCACGCGCGAACAGGTCGTCGCCACGATCTATCGCGGTCCCTATGGCGTCATGCCAGCCTGGGAAGGCCGGCTCAATGACACCACGATCGATGCGCTGGCAGCCTATGTCTACCTGCTGGGCGGCGGCGAGGCTGCGGCAAGCAGTCCCACGGGTCAGTAAGTCGCATCGCCTAAACCCCACCAACCGGATTTAACGCCGCCATGTCTGATACCCAAAAACGGAGCATGGCGGCGCCCGGGATCACCCGATCGAAAGCCAAGGCGGTCAACGCCGCCGACGAACGCGAGCTCTACAAGAAGCGCGAGCCGATCTATCCCAAGCTGGCGCACGGCAAGTTCCGCTTCGTCAAATGGGTGGTGATGGCCGTTACGCTGGCGGTGTATTATCTCGTGCCCTTCCTGCGCTGGGATCGCGGCGGCGATGCGCCTGACCAGGCCGTCCTGATCGATTTCGCCGGCCGGCGTTTCTATTTCTTCTTCATCGAGATCTGGCCGCAGGAAGTCTATTACATCACCGGACTGCTGATCCTGGCGGCGCTGGCGCTCTTCCTGGTGACGGCGCTGTTTGGCCGCGTCTGGTGTGGCTATGCCTGTCCGCAGACCGTGTGGACCGATCTCTTCATCATGGTCGAGCGCGCCTTCGAAGGCGACCGCAATGCCCGCATCAAGCTCGACCGGGCGCCCTGGAGCTTGAACAAGGTCTGGCGCAAGGCTGGAAAGCACGCTGTCTGGCTGGTGATCGCGGCGGCCACGGGCGGGGCCTGGATCCTGTATTTCCATGATGCCTATGACACGCTGGCGAATTTCTTCACCGGCCAGGCCGAGATGTCGGCCTATCTCTTCTTCGCCGGCCTGACCTTCACCACCTATATCCTCGCCGGCACGATGCGCGAGCAGGTCTGCACCTATATGTGCCCCTGGCCGCGCATCCAGGCAGCGATGACGGATCGCGAAGCGCTCAACGTCACCTATCGCATTGATCGCGGCGAGCCGCGCGGCGCGCACAAGAAAAACGACCCCTGGGATGATCGCGGCGATTGCATCGACTGCATGCAATGCGTCGCCGTCTGCCCGATGGGCATCGATATCCGCGACGGTGCCCAGCTGGAATGTATCCAGTGCGCCCTGTGCATTGATGCCTGCGATGATGTCATGCTCAAGGTCGATCGCCCCACCGGGCTGATTGCCTATGAGACCGACGACAATATCGACCGCTTCCAGGCCGGCGAGAAACCACGCTATCGCTTCGTGCGCATCCGCACCCTGGTCTATGCCGTGGCGCTGGCTGCGGTGGCGGCGGTGATGCTGGCGGGCCTGCTCAATCGCAGCGAGCTGGAACTCAATGCCGCGCGCGACCGCAATCCCAATTATGTCCGCCTGTCCGATGGCGCGATTCGCAATGGCTACACCATCAAAGTGGTCAACAAAGCCAATGCGCCGCGCGTGCTGGAGCTGGTGGTCGAGGGCGACCCGGAGCTGATCGTGCGGGTATTGGGTGCATCGGACGAGCACCCGATGCATTTGAATATCGAGGCCGACCGGACGCGTGACTTCGTGATTTATCTGACCTTGCCGCCGGGCGCGGTGGATGTGCCGCGCGAGGATATCATGTTCCGCGTGCTGGACCCGGCGACCGGCGAAAGCGCACAGACCCGTTCGGTTCTTGTAACGGGGCTGGCGGAATGAAATCCTTCCTCAACCCGCTGCGCGGCTGGCACGTGCTGGTGATGATCCTGGTGTTTTTCGGGGTCACGATCGGCGTCAATGCGACTTTCATCACGCTCGCCCTGCAGACTTTCCCCGGCGAGGATGTGCCGCGCTCCTACGTGCAGGGCATCAATTACAATGATACGCTCGAAGCGCGCCGCCGCCAGGTCGAACTGGGCTGGACGGCGAGCTTCAATGCCGTGGACGGCCGACTGGTTCTGGCGGTGGCCGACGCGGAGGATCGCCCGGTTCCCGGATTGTCGCTGAGCGGCGAAATGGTTCACCCGGACACCACTACTGCCTGCCCGCTGGTCTTTGCCGAAGGGCAGGATGGCCTGTACCGGGCACAGCTGGAATGCGAGACGGCCGGCCGCTGGCGGGTGCGGGTGAATAATAGCGGCGATGCGCCGTTCGAGGTGGAATACGAGTTGTGGCTGCCCTGACCGCTGCTATGCCCGGCCCCGCTGCGGGCCAGGCCGATCCCCAGGCCTTCGTGCGCCGGGTCGATGGCCGTTCGCATCTTGATCTTCTGGTGCGTGGGGCCACCTGCGCCGGCTGTATCGCCCGTATCGAGGCGGGCCTGCTCGCCGATGGGCGGGTCGAGCAGGCGCGGCTGAACCTGTCCACCGGCCGCCTGGCCCTGGTCTGGCGCGGTGAGGCGTCGGCGGCGCGCGGTTTCATTACCAAGCTGGGCGAGATTGGCTATCCGGCTACGCCCTATGAGCCGGAAGCCGACAGCGATCCCCAGAAGGAGGATGAGCGGCGTCTGCTGCGCGCGCTGGCGGTTGCCGGCTTTGCGATGGCGAATGTCATGCTTCTCTCGATCTCGGTCTGGTCCGGCGGGCTGGAAATGAGCGAGGCGATGCAGTCCCTGATGCACCGCATCTCGGCCCTGATCGTGCTGCCCACGGTCGCCTATTCCGGTCAACCGTTTTTCCGCTCGGCCTGGTCCGTGCTTAAGCATGGCCACGTCAATATGGATGTGCCGATCTCGCTCGCCGTGCTGCTGGCCTGCGGGCTCTCGGTCTATGAGACCTTCATCGGCCATGGCGAGACCTATTACGACGCCGCGGCCATGTTGCTCTTCTTCCTGCTGATCGGGCGCTTTCTCGACATGCGGCTGCGCGCCAAGGCCAGCCAGGCCGCGCGCGGGCTGGCGGCGATGCAGGCTGCGACCGCCAATCGTCTGCGCAGTGATGGAGCGATGGAAGCCATTCCGGCGCGCGATGTGCGTGCCGGCGACCATCTGATCCTCGCTGCCGGCGACCGGGTCCCGGTTGATGCGGTGATTATCGAGGGCGAGGGCGCGCTGGACGGCTCCCTGGTCAGCGGCGAAACCGCGCCGGTCGAGGCGCGGCCCGGCGTGCAGGTCTTTTCCGGCATGCTCAACCTGGACGGCAAGCTGGTGATGCGCGCCAGCGCCGACCGCGATAATTCCCTGCTTGCCGAGATTACCCGGATGGTCGAGGCCGGCGAACAAAGCCGCTCACATTTCGTTCGCCTGGCTGACCAGGCGGCGCGACTCTATGTGCCATTGGTGCATTCGCTGGCGCTGGCGACGGTGATTGGCTGGGCGGTGCTGGGCGGTGATTTGCGGATCGGCATTATTAACGCCATCGCGGTCTTGATCATTACCTGCCCGTGCGCCCTGGGACTGGCCGTGCCGGCCGTCCATGTCGTCGCGTCCGGACGCCTGTTCAAGGCGGGTGTGCTGGTCAAATCCGGTGATGCACTGGAGCGGATGGCGCGGATCGACACGGTCGTGGTCGACAAGACCGGCACAATGACCGAGGGCCGTCCACGCCTGGTCGAGCCGGAGGCTTTGCCGGCCGGCATGCTGGAGCTCGCCGCACGTCTGGCACGGACCAGCCATCATCCCTTGTCGCGCGCCGTCGCCGATGCCGCCGGCATGGGCCCGGCAGCACGGAATGTGCGCGAGATTGCCGGCGGCGGCCTGGATTGCATCGAGGACGGGCAGCGCTTGCGCTTCGGCTCGGCTCGCTGGCTGGGGATTGAGGCGGCGAGCGATCCGCACTCGGAAGCCTGGCTGGTCGTCGATGAGGGGGAGCCGGTCCGTTTCCGTTTCCAGGACCGGTTGCGCGGCGATGCCCGCGAGACGATTGACGGTTTGCGCCGGCGTGGCTGCCGGATTGAACTGCTTTCCGGCGACCGAAGCGGTCCGGTCGCTGCAATCGCGGGCGAGCTGGGAATTGAGGACTGGACCGCCGAGCTGAAACCGCAGGACAAGATCGCCCGCATCGAAGCACTCAAGGCCCAAGGTGGCAGCGTGCTGATGATCGGCGACGGCATCAATGACGCGCCCGCCCTGGCAGCTGCCGATGCCTCGGTCTCCTTGGCCGCAGCGGCGGAGATTTCCCAGGCCGCGGCAGATTTTGTGCTGCAGGGAAACAAGTTGACCGGCTGCCTCGCAGCGCTCGATATCTCGCGCTCGGCCCGGCGCCGTGTGCTGGAGAATTTCTCCCTGGCGGCGGGCTATAATATGATCGCCGTGCCGCTGGCTGTGATGGGAATGGTCACGCCATTGATTGCCGCGATAGCGATGTCAGGTTCGTCAATCCTGGTCACGCTCAACGCCTTGAGGCTCGCACGCCGATGAATGCACTGATCTGGTTGATCCCCATTGCGCTCGGTCTGGGATTTCTCGGACTGGTCGGCTTTCTGTGGAGCCTGAAATCGGGCCAGTTCGAGGATCTCGATGGTGCCGGAGAGCGCATCCTGATCGATGATGACAAGCCGCTGCAGCCGCGGCCTCAGCCGACTGAGGCTGAGGACGAGGTCGATGGCAAGGGCGCGAAATCCTTGTAGGCATGCCAGCTGGCATGGGCCAGCCACGGGAAGACCAGTGCCAGCCCGATCAGGAAGAAAGCGGTGCCGGCCACGGTCATGAAACCGATCAGCCAGGCCCAGGTGAACATGACGAAGGGCTGGCGGCGCACAGCGGTGACACTCGCGACCAGCGCGGTCACGGCATCGACATCCTGGTCGACCAGCATGGGAAAGGCGATTGCCGAAATGGCGAAAGCGATGCCGGCCAGAAGCGAGCCGATAATGGTGCCGAGCACGAGCAAGGTCATGCCGGCCGGTTCGGACAGGGAGAATTCCAGGAAGGGTCCGGGCGAAAGCGGCGTGCCCGGCGCGATGATGACGAACATGAATTGCGCGATCTCGAGCCAGACCATCAATAGAAGGAGCAGGAGAAGGGAGAGAAAGGCGATCTGAGTGATGCGGTCGGGAAAGCGCGAAATGATGACGCGAAAGCGCGGGACCTCACCGCGATCAAGCGCGCGGCTGACCTGGTAGATGCCGATGGCCAGCGCCGGGGCGATCAGCGCAAAGCCGCTCAGGGCCACGGGGGCGACAGCACCCAGATTGAGAACCCAGAGGCCGCCGGTAATCAGCGCGCCAATGGCGACGAAAATCAGGCCATAACTGAGGCTGACGCGGGGTGCCCGCATCATGTCGGCCCAGCCGGCCTTAAGCCAGTTCCATGGCGCGTCGCGCCGGACTTTCTGCAATGTGACCATGATTTCATGCCCTCCCGAATGCGTGCTGCCATGTTTTCCCGGTTCGCCTATTTATGCCACACTTTTATTGGGCCTATTGTCGGATTGACCACAGTTTTGCCCATCAGCCGCGTCAGGACGCCGTCATGGACCCGCTCACCCAGTTGAGTCTCGCCGGTGGACTTCTGGCCGGCTTTGCCTCCAGCCTGCATTGCGCCGGCATGTGCGGCGGCATCGCTTCCGGGCTGATGCTGAGCCTGTCGCCGGATGGCGAGACCTCGACGCGAGCCCGCACCATATTGCTGGCCCAGCTCGGGCGGGTGAGTGCCTATGTGCTGGCCGGCGCGATTATCGGCCTGGTCGGGTCCAGCGTGTATTTCTCTTTCGACCGCGCCGAGGCGCATCTCCTCCTGCGCTGGGCCGGGGCAGTGACGCTGGTCTATATCGGCCTGTCGGTCGCCGGATGGGCGCCGAGCCTGGCCGGGATGGACCGGATCGGCACACGTGTTGTCTCGATCCTGCGTGCGCCCCTGGGGCGCGCATTTTCGGCGGCAAGTCCGGTACTGGCAGGCTTCCTCTGGGGGCTTTTGCCCTGCGGCATGGTCTATGCGGCGCTATTCTACGCCATGCTGTCCGGTTCGGCCGGCGGCGGCGCGGCGATCATGGCCGGTTTCGGACTCGGCACTGTGCCGGCGGTGGTGGGGGCGGCCTTTGGCGCCCAGGCGCTGATGCGCCTGTCGCAGCGGCCGGGGCTGCGCCGCGGCGTCGGATTGGTGCTTGTGGCACTGGGCGTCGCCTCGGCGGCCATTCCCTGGCGCGCCCTGGCCGCATTCTGCGGCATCGAACTGGGCTAGCCTACTGGCAGGTTTGGCAAATATTTCCTTGAGAATCCGGAATATGGGGTGCGAAGTTTGCCGTTTGGTCCTATAATTGAAAGCTTCGGGGATGGGGAGTTATCGGTATGTTGAACTGGCGTATGGGGGCTGCGGCCCTGGTTCTGGCTGCAGGTCTGATCGGGTGTTCCGGACAAGACACGAGCGTCCAGGGGCCGCCGCTCGACAGCCGGTCCGCCGATGCGGCACGCGCCGCCGGCGATGGGACCGCCACCGATTTCGCCTTTTTGCGTTACCAGGTTGATGTCAGCGGCGATGCGCCGCGCCTCTGCCTCGGCTTCACCCTTCCGCTCGATCCCCAGGCCGATTACGAGCCCTATGTCGCCCTCGAGCCCGAGCGTCCGGTCGCGATCGCGGTCAGCGGGCAGTCCTTGTGCCTGGGCGGTCTGGCCTTCGGTGAGGGGCAGACGGTCACGCTGCGCTCGGGACTGCCCGGTGCTGATGGCCAGGCGCTGCGTGCCGACGAGCAGATCGAGGTCGATTTCGGGGATCGCCCCGCCTATGTCGGGATTGCCGGCGACGGTGTCATCCTGCCGCGACTGGAAGCCGATGGCCTGGCGATAGAGACGGTCAATGTCGACACGGTCGCGGTGGCGCTCTGGCGTGTTACCGACCGGGCGCTGGCCTTCCGCTCGATCACATCGGGCTTCACCGCCGGCTTTGACGAGTATGACTGGCAGGACAGCGATGAGAGCCCATTTCCGGTTGCCGAACGTCTGTGGCAGGGCGAGATGGACACGGCTGGTGCGCTGAACGCGCCCGTCACGACCGTCTTCCCGCTCGCCGAAGCCATTGGTCGCCTGCGTCCCGGGGCCTATTACATCCAGGTCAGTGATGCTGCCGAGGCCGAGGATGATTTTCACGTTCCGGCGCGCTCGAGCCGCTGGCTCGTCATCACCGATCTGGCCCTGACTGCCTATCGCGGACGCGACGGTATTGATTATGTCGTGCGCTCCCTGCAGACGGCCCGGCCCGTGCCCGGCGTGCGCGTCGAACTGGTGGCGCGCAGCAATGAAATTCTCGGTACCGCGACGACCGATGCGGCCGGGCGCGCCCGTTTCGCCGGCCCCTTGATGCGTGGTGAGGATGGCAATACGCCCCGCCTGCTGATGGCCTATGGTGCGAATAATGATTTTGCCGTGCTCGACCTGCAACGCAATCCGGTTGATCTGAGCGGGCAGGACATTGCCGGCCGTGATCGCAGCGAAGGCGCGGACGGCTATTTCTATCTTGATCGCGGCATTTACCGGCCCGGTGAGCCGGTCCATATCGCCGCCATGTTGCGCGATGCCCAGGCCGTGTCGATCTCCAATCGTTCCGGCGATCTGGTGCTGTACGGCCCCAATGGCATCGAGGCCGCGCGTCAGCGCTTTGAAGGTGCGCCGATCGGCGGCACCGTGTTCTGGGATTATGACCTGGCGCGCGAATCCGCGCGCGGCGAATGGCGCCTTGATGCCATGCTCGACGGTTATGGCCTGATCGCCCAGACGCGCTTCTCGGTTGAGGATTTCGTGCCGCAGCGCATTGCGCTGGATCTGAGCGCCGATACCGCCATGCCGATGCGTGCCGGTGAAGTGCGCGATGTCGAGGCCGATGTCCGCTTCCTCTATGGCGCGCCAGGCGCCGGTCTGCCGGTCGAGGGCACGATCCGCATCGAGCTAGATCCCAATCCCTTCCCGGATCATGCCCGCTTCTCCTTCGGCCGCTATGATGAGAGCTTTCGCGAGACCAGCCACGACTTGCAGGACACGATTGCTGACGGGGCCGGCCATGCCGTGCTGCGGATTGATCCGGAAGGCGAGGGTGAGGGCAGCCATGCGCCGCTGCGAATTCGCACCGTGATTTCCGCAATCGAGCCGGGCGGCCGCCCGGTGGCCGATGATGTGCGTATTCCCTATCGTCCGCGCGACCTCTATCTCGGGCTTGATGCCCAGTTCGATGGCCGCCTCGGCAATGACCGCGCGGCGACCTTCGATCTGGTTGGCCTCGATGCGCTGGGTGAGATGCGCGCCGCCCGGGTCGAGTGGCAGGTCATTCGCACCGACTGGAATTATGACTGGTACCGCACAGAGGGTGGCAGCTGGCGCTGGCGCCGGACCCAGAACGCCGTCGTCGTCGAAGACGGTGTCGCCGCGCTGTCGGCCGACGCAGTCTCGCAAATCGTTACCGCCGCCCTGTCCTGGGGCGATTACCAGCTTGTCGTGACCGACATTGAATCCGGAATTTCGTCCAGTACCCATTTCTGGGTTGGCTGGGGGCGGACGTCCTCGACCGGCGATGATGCGCCTGACCGTGTCCGCCTCGCCGGACCCGACCAGCCCGTCGCCGCGGGAGAGATGGCGACGATCAGCATTTTGCCGCCCTATGCGGGTGAAGCCGAAATCGTGATTGCCAGCGATCGCGTCCTGGCCACGCAATCCATCTCCGTGCCCGAGCAGGGCGCTGAAGTCAGCTTCGCCGTGACCGAGGAATGGGGGGCGGGCGCCTATGCCATGGTCTCCGTCTTCACCCCGCGTGATCCCGTGGCCCAGCCACGGCCGCGCCGCGCAGTCGGCGTGACTTATCTCGCCGTCGATACCGGCGATCGCGAGCTCGCCCTCAGCCTTGATGCGCCGGAGGTGGCGCGTCCGCGCCAGACGCTCGACATCGCGGTTACCGCGACGGGTCCGGTTCGTGCCGGTGCCTGGGTGACGGTGGCGGCGGTCGATGAGGGCATTCTCGCCCTGACCCGTTTTGCCTCACCCGATCCGGTCGGCTGGTATTTCGGCCGCTCATCCCTGGCGGTCGATCTGCTCGATGATTATGGCCGTCTGCTTGATCCCAATCAGGGGGCTGCCGCGCCTGTGCGCACCGGCGGTGACCAGATTGGCGGTGCCGGCCTGACCGTTGTGCCGACCCGCACCGTGGCCCTGTTCTCCGGCCCGATCGCCTTTGATCGCGCCGGTAATGCGACGGTGACGCTGGACATACCCGACTTCAATGGCGAACTGCGCCTGATGGCCGTCGCCTGGTCGGGCACCGGACTGGGCCAGGCTTCACAGCCGCTGACCGTGCGCGATGAAGTGCCCGCTGAACTGATCCTGCCGCGCTTCCTGGCACCGGGCGATTCCAGTATGACAACGCTGACCATAGACAATGTCGAAGGCACAGCCGGCGTCTATGCCGCCGCGATCAACGCGTCCGGCGCCGTTACCGCGTCGAGCGACGACCAGATCGAACTGGCTGTTGGTGCCCGCATTGACCGCCGCTATCCGGTCAATGGAGCCGATGCGGGTATTGGCGATGTCGGATTGAGCGTCGACGGACCAGCCGGCTTTGCTGTTTCGCGAAGCTACCCGATCGAAGTGCGCTCGGCCTGGTTGCCGTCCTCTGACGTGATGCGGGGCCGTGTCGAGCCCGGCGCCAGCTGGTCGCTCGACAGTTCAACCCTGGCGGCTTTCCTGCCCGGTTCGAGCGAGGTATCGGTCAGTTTCTCGGCGACGCCGCTGGACGAACACGCCCTGCTGCGCTCCCTGAGCCGCTATCCCTATGGCTGCACCGAACAGATCACCAGCCGGGCCCTGCCACTGCTCTACGCCCAGGACCTGGCCGCCCTGTCCGGTACGGACGGGTTCGACCAGTCCCGCCTTCAGATCCAGGACGCGATCTCGACCTTGCTGAGCCGTGAGGCGGCAGATGGAAGCATCGGTCTGTGGCGGGTTGGTGATCGCGGCGCGACCCCCTGGCTGGGTGCCTATGTGGTCGACTTTCTCTCACGCGCCAAAACGGCCGGTTACACGGTTCCCGATGCGGCGTTGGAGCGGGCCTATGGCGCGCTCGAACATGTCGCCTCGCAGGAATTGTGGCGGGCCCCGGGCTATCAATCGACGGTCTATCGCTGGGTCGGTCAGACCGATACGGCGCAACGCCTGTCTGATCGCAGTGCTGCCTACGCGCTCTATGTTCTGGCCCGAGCGGGCCGGGTCGATCGCTCGCGTCTGCGGTATATGCATGACGAGCGGCTGGATGCGATTACCAGCCCGCTGGCCCGCGCCCAGATCGGCGCGGCGCTTTTCCTGATCGGTGACCGGTCGCGTTCGCATAATGCTTTCCTGCACGCGGAAGCGGCGCTGGGTTATTCCAATCCCGGTGACTGGTATCAGACCTCCCGGCGCGATCTGGCCGGCGTGCTGGCGCTGGCCGCCGAGGCCGGTGAAAGTGAAGTGGTGGGCCGGCTGGCCGAGCGTGTCGCGCTCGAACTGCCGGAGCCGGGACGCCTGACAACCCAGGAGAAGGCCTTCCTTCTGCTGGCGGCCCAGGCCTTGTCGGCGGGCACGCAGGCCCTGGAAATTGAAAGCGGCACCAGCCAGGGCACGCCGGGTCAGCGGGAATTCCTTCTCACCCCGGGTGAGCTGACCGGCACGGTCGGTTTTGCCAATCGCGGCGCCAATCCGGTCTGGGTGACCCAGATCGCGCATGGTGAAACGCTTGAAGCGCCGGCCGCGGTGGCGGAGCAGATTGCGATTGCCAAACAGGTCCGGGCCATGGACGGGACATCAGTCGATCTCACCAAGCTGGTCCAGGGCGACCGTCTGATCATCGATGTCATGCTCAGTCCGAGTGAACAGCGCACCGTGCCGGCCATCCTGGTCGACCTCCTGCCGGCAGGGCTGGAGATCGAAGCCATCATCCGGCCTGAAGATGCCGGTCCGAACGGCATTTATCCCTGGCTCGGGGCAATTGATGATCCGCGGATCGCCGAGGCGCGCGATGACCGTTTTGTCGCCGCCATCGATCTGCGCACCGGTCGGCCCTCGCATCTGGCCTATATCGTCCGGGCCGTGACACCGGGGCAATACACAATGCCCGGTGCCGTGGTGGAAGACATGTACCGGCCAGACGTGTTCGCCCGCAGCGAAACCGGACAGATGATCATCCGGCCGCGTGATTAATTCATGCTGGGACTGGGGCGGACATATTGGATGGTCGCCGGCCTTCTGGCCGGACTTGTCCTGCTCCTGGCGCTCGATGAGGCGTTTCCGCCGCCGCTGGAGCGAACCGAGGGGCGCTCGCAGCTGGTGCGTGACCGGGATGGCGAGTTGTTGCGCGCCTTTCCCGTCGTCGATGGACGCTGGCGGCTGGCGGCCGATCTCGATGGCATAGATCCGGATTTCATCACCGCCTTGCTGGCTTATGAGGATGCCGGTTTCTACCATCATCCCGGGGTTGATCCCGCAGCTGTGGTGCGGGCGGCCTGGGAGGGCGTGCGGGCCGGGCGGATCGTGTCGGGCGCCTCGACGCTGAGCATGCAGGTCGCCCGTCTGCTGGAGCCGCGTCCGCGCACCTTCACTGCCAAATTCCTGCAAATGACGCGCGCCGTACAGCTGGAATTGCGCCTGACCAAGCGTGAAATCCTCGAACTCTATTTGACGCTCGCACCCTATGGCGGGAATCTGGAAGGGATCAGGGCGGCGTCCTGGGCCTATTTCGGCCGCGAACCCGATGCGCTGACCATTGAGCAGATCGCGCTCCTGATCGCCCTGCCGCAATCGCCCGAGGCGCGCCGTCCCGACCGTCATCCCGAAGCGGCCGTCGCGGCCCGGGGACGCGTGCTCGACCGGCTTGCCGGGGTGGGGCTGGCCCGGTCGACGGCGCAGGCCGATGCGGCCCAGGATCCTGCACCGCAGCGCCGCGCTTTTCCCGGCGATGCCTGGCAGGTTGCCGAGACACTGGCGCGGCAATATCGCGATCGCACCGATATGGTGTCGACTCTCGATGCCGGTTTGCAGCGGGCGCTCGAACAGCAAGTGCGCGACAATCTCCCGATGGGCGATAATTCGGCCCAGATCGCGGTGATGGTTGTGGAAACTCAAAGCCGCGCCGTGCGAGCTGCCGTCGGTTCGGCCGGGCGCGAGCGGCCCGGCGGCTGGATCGATCTGACGACGCGGCCGCGCTCGCCCGGCTCGACCCTCAAACCCTTTATCTACGCCATGGCTTTCGATGATGGCCTGGCCGCGCCGGATACCCGTATCGCTGATTTGCCGCGGCGCTTCGCCGGTTATCAGCCCGACAATTTCGACCGCCGCTTCCGCGGTGATGTCACCATTGCCGAAGCCTTGCAGCACTCACTCAACATCCCGGCCGTCACAACGCTCGATGATGTCGGCGCGCGGCGGTTCTCCGCTGCGCTGGGTTTTGCCGGAGCGCGGCCGGAGCGCCCGCACGGCGCGGATCGCGATGACGGGTTGGCCGTGGCGCTGGGCGGTGCCGGGCTGAGTGTTCGCCAATTGGCTGTGCTCTACGCGGCGCTCGGCGATGGCGGCCATGCCCGGCCGCTGCGCTGGCTGGAAACCGAAGACGCGGCAGAAGACGGGACCGGCTTTGCCCTGGTCAGCCCGGAGTCCGCGCACGAAATCCTGACCATATTGCGCCGGGCACCGCATCCGGGCGGCCGCATGCCGGCGAGCCTGACGATGGAGGCTCCGGAAGTCGCCTTCAAGACTGGAACATCCTACGGTTTTCGCGATGCCTGGTCGGCGGGTGTTTCAGGTCGTTATACGGTGGTGGTGTGGACCGGGCGGGCCGATGGCGTCCCGCGTGAGGGGGTGACGGGGCGCGAGGGCGCATTGCCGCTTCTCTTTCGCGTCTACGACCTGATTGAGAGCCTGGAGCCGGCTCCGGCACAGCCCGGCCGCGATGAAAGCGAACTACCGCCGGCGCCGCTCACCCTGGCGCATTTCCAGCTCGATCCGGCGCCGCAAATCCTGTTTCCGCCGGACGGTTCCGAGGTCTGGGCCGAACGTCGCGGGCGCGGCTTCGTGCTGGCGGCACAAGGCCAGAGCGCGGTGAGCTGGTATGCCGATGGAGAACCGGTCGGGCGCAATGCACTCGGCGATGCGGTCTGGTATCCTGACGGGCCGGGCTTTTACATGGTCGAAGTGGTTGATCATGAGGGCCGGCGTTCACGGGCGCGGGTGCGCATCCGGATGGATAGCTGACGCGGCCCGCCGGATGCGCGCACGCGCTTGTGATCGCGAGACCGGCGACGTGGCGTGATCATGCGCCTATGCTTGAGTGACCGGATATCTGCCGTGGAGTTGTCTCTTGCTGATTGCCAGCCTCCTGTTTCTCGCCAGCTTCAGTGGCGGCGCGGTCGATCCCGCTGCCCCGTCCATGCTGCTCGGACTGGAGACGCGCCAGAGCAAGACGCTGCTCAGCGAAGATGCCGAGGGCCTGTACGCCCTGCAATTGACGACCCGGGATAATCGTCTGTGCCAGGTGCGCGCCTTCTTTCGCGGCGCACCACCGCGTACGGCGCGTTTTTGCTCGGGGCGGGTTACCGGCCGCCAGGTTGCGCGCTCGGGCGTCGCCGTGCTGGGCGTCGGCGAGGCGGTGCAAGGGGTGGGCGCGTGTGTATCAGGTGATCGCCGGATCATGGCGGTGCGCTTCTACACCCGCGCCGGCGAGGAAGTGACAGCACAGGCGGGGCGTTGCACGGGCCGCTTTCAGCAGGTCTGGTGCCAGGGCGATTGGGTGGTGCAGGGCGTGCAATTATACTTCGGCGGTGCCAGCTGGCTGCGGCCACAACCGAGCCTGCAGGGATTGCGGCCCCTGTGCACCGCGCGCGCCGCCCTCTGATCACCGGCGGCCGCTTGCATGCCGGCTCGATTGAGGCAAAGCTGACGGTGATATGGGGAGTTTAATAACATGCGTCATTTCCTGATTGCGGCCCTGGCCGCTGCCCTCGCGGCACCCGCCGCGCTGGCCCTCGAAGCGCCGCGCTGGGCGCTGGTCGTGCATGGCGGCGCTGGCGTGATCGAGCGCGGTGCAATGACACCGCAAACCGATGCCGCCTATCGCGCGGCGATGGCGCGGGCGCTGGCCACCGGGCAGGGCGTGCTCGAGGCCGGCGGTACGGCGATCGATGCCGTGGAGGCGATCATCCGCGAATTCGAGGACGATGCGATGTTCAATGCCGGACGCGGAGCGGTTTTTACCGCGGCAGGCCGCAATGAGCTGGATTCCTCGATCATGGATGGCCGTGACCTCAATGCCGGCGCGGTCGCCGGCGTGACCTCGGTGCGTCACCCGATCTCGCTGGCGCGCGCCGTGATGGAGCATTCGCCGCACGTGATGTTGCAGGGGGAGGGCGCGGAGACCTTTGCCGGCGAGCAGGGGCTGGAGCTTGTTGCCCCGGCCCATTTCTTTACCGAGCGGCGCTGGGCTTCGCTGGAGCGGGAATTGGGGCGGCTTGGACTGCCCATCCCGGCGCGTCCCGAGGGGGCACCGGCCCCGGAGCCGGTCGACGAAGGCGCCTTGCTGCGCGATGGCCGTGAGCACCGCTTTGGAACGGTCGGCGTCGTCGCGCTTGATTCCGATGGTCATATCGCGGCCGGAACCTCGACCGGGGGTACAACCGCCAAGCGTTGGGGCCGGGTTGGCGATAGTCCGATCCTCGGTGCCGGCACCTATGCCAATGATCAGTCCTGCGGTGTTTCGGCGACCGGAACAGGCGAGTATTTCATCCGTCTGACCGTGGCCAGCCGGATCTGCGCCCTGGTGGAATTCGAGGGAATGGCCCTGCAGGCGGCCGCCGATCAGGTAATCCAGGACGAGCTGACCGCGATGGGCGGCGATGGCGGGATCGTGGCCCTGACACCGGGCGGCGAGATTGCCTGGAGCTTCAATACGCCGGGCATGTACCGCGCGCGCCTGAGCGCTGGCGGCGACGCGCTGGTGGCAATTTATGGCGATGAGGAATAGGACCCGCCGCCGTCACAGCACCGAAGCCGCGCCGCGGCTGAAATAGGCATTGTCGGCGGTCATCTGTTCGATGATGTGATCAAAGGCGGCGCGGATCCGCGCGCTCTTGCGCACGGTTTCATGCGCCACCACCCAGAGATCGAGCGATGAGTTGAAATCCGGCAGGACGCGCTCAACCCCGCGATGCTGACGCGCCAGCCGGTGCGAGGTTACGCCGATCCCGAACCCGGCCTCAATGCCGCGGACATGGGTGGCCGGACTGCCGGCGCGAAAGGCAACATGATTGGGCACGACCGGTGCGCCCTCATCGGTGGTCGGCCAACCGAAATAATCGCCCATCGACCAGCCAACACACGTGTGGTCGGCGAGGTCCTCGACACGGGTCGGGCAGCCTTTCCGTTCCAGATAGGCCTTTGAGGCATAGAGACCGGCACCGACTGTCGCGCCGCGGCGGCCGACCAGGCTCTGCTGGCTGCCCGGTCCATTCCAGCGCAGCGCAATATCGGCCTCGCGGTCCGCGAGATTGGCCGGGTGATTCTTGATCGATATCTCGATACCGATCCCGGGGTTCTTGTGGTGAAAGCTGGCGAGGGCGCGCGGCAACCAGTCGGCACCAATGCCTTCAGAGGCAGAAATGATGACCAGCCCCGACAGGCTCTGGTCCTGGGCGATGACGGCGCGCTCAATGGCCGAGGCCTCTTCGCGCATGCGCGCTGCATGGGCGATGATTTTCTGCCCAAGGGGCGTCAATCGCGATTGCCCGTTCTCGCGTTCAAACACCGGTTCGCCAAGCCGTTGTTCCAGCGCCTGCAGGCGCCGGGTCACGGTTGGCTGGCTGACGCCGAGCTGCTGCGCCGCGGCGGTGAGGCTGCCTGCTTCGGAAATCGCGAGGCAGACGAGATAGTCGGACCAATCTTCCATTCAAATACGTATATCGATGATCCTGAATTCGTCAATTCCATTCGAAGAACTTAGTTTGCAAACTGAACAGTGTTCATAAATGGAGTTTCCAATGTTTCGTTCAATCCTTCTCGCGACCGTGATGCTCGCCGGCGTAACGGCTGGTGCCCAGGCCCAGGCCTGCGATGCCGAGCCACAATTCGCGGCCCACAGAACTGCGAATGGTTCCGTGCGGGCCCAGTATAATGCCCTCAGCCGCAGCGACTGGCGTGAGGCGATCCATTTCGGCAATGACCTGGCGGAGTCCCGCGGTTCACCGCGTCATCGCGGCGCCGCTCTGAGCAATCTCTGCTATGCCTATGCGGCCAATGGCGATCTGGCTGAGGCCGCCGAGGCCTGCAATGCGGCCGTCGAGCTTGCGCCGGACGCCTGGCGTGCGGTCAATAATCGCGGTGCGGCCCGATGGCTGGCCGGCGATCATGCCGCTGCGAGCCTCGATTTCACGGCTGCCGCAGCCCTGGCCGGCAATGAAGATGAAGTCCGGGCGAATCTTGCGCTCGCACAATGTAACTAGGCCTGAACGCCCCTCTACGGGCCACGGGCCACATCACCGCCTGAAAACGGGCCGGAGCCACCGCTCCGGCCCGTTTTTGTGCTGACACAGCTGTCTTCTAAAAACTCGGTTTTGCCAGTAAAACATCGGTTCGCGCCGTCTGCAGTGCTGTGCCAGGCCTGTGAACAATCGCCGCCAGCCCCGTCGCATGCGGGGCGCAGAGCCGAAATGAGGACTGATGACCCAAGGCCCTCCACCCAAACTCGCCGCAGGCTATCGCCGCTTCCGGGCCCAGAGCTATCCGCAGGAACGCGCGCTCTACCAGGCGCTGAGCGCGGGCCAGAAACCCCACACGCTCGTGATCGCCTGCTCCGACAGCCGCGTCGATCCGGTGCATATTTTCGGTGCCCATCCGGGCGATCTTTTCGTTGTGCGCAATGTCGCCAATCTCGTGCCGCAAATCGATCTCGATGGTGGGCGCCACGGCGTCTCCGCGGCGCTTGAATTCGCAGTCGGGCGCCTGGCGGTCGAGCATATCGTGGTGATGGGCCATGGTCAGTGTGGCGGAATCGAGGCCTGCGCCATCGGGCTCGAAAAGCTGGAGAGCCAGTTTCTCGGCCCCTGGCTGGAGCCGCTCGAACCGGCTCGCGCCGAGGTGATCGCCAAGGTTGGCGATGCAAATCTGGCAATGGTGTGTGACCATATGGAATTGCTGGCGGTGGAGCATTCGGTCCGGCGACTGCACCAATTCCCCTTTGTCACGGAGGCGATCAAGAATCGCGGCATGCAATTGCACGGTGCCCGCTTCTCGATCGCTTCGGGCATTCTGGAATGGATGAGTGATGATGGTGTATTCCTGCCGGTGGCGCCGTGAGCAAACCACCGCAGATCGCCGCCGATCCGCTCTGGTTTCCCGATGCGCACGACGCCAATAGCCATGCATTGCGCTTGAGCCGGATCAGCCGCAAGGCGCTGGTCGAGGAAGCCTTTCTCGATGATCGCTGGGACCGGTCGGGAGCCGCGCAGGCGGCACACCCCGTCAGCGATTTCGCCAGCCTCGTGGCACCGAAACGGGCGCCGCGCTTCATCTGGCACACGGCGTTTTGCGGCTCGACCCTGCTGGCGCGCTGCCTCGACAAGCCTGGCAGCAATCTCAGCCTGAGAGAGCCGGCCGTGCTGATGAGCCTGGCCAATATGAAACGCACCCAGGGTGCCGAGGCGCTGCAGCGCGAGCTTGGACCGGTGCTGGCGCTCCTGGCACGCCCCTTCGTGCGGCGCGAACATGTCACGATCAAGCCGACCAATACCGTCAATAATCTGATCGGTGATGTCGCTGCCCTCCTGCCGGATGCGCGGCATTTGCTGCTCTATTCCGAGCTGCGTGCCTTCCTCCTCTCGATCGCCAAGAAGGGAGAACCGGGGCGGGCTTTTGCGCGGCAATTATTCACGATTTTCGCGATGGATGGCCATCCGATCGCCCGGACACAGCCGCGCGAATTGCTCAAGCTTACCGACCTTCAGATCGCAGCCCTGGTCTGGCACATGCAGGTGGCCAGCTTTCTCGAAGCGGCCCGCACACATGGCCCCGAACATGTCGCCTCACTCGATGGCGACCGTTTTCTGCACGCGCCCGAACCGGCCCTGATTGCGGTTGATGATTTCCTTGGCCTTGGCCTGGGCGGCGAGCACGCACGCCAGATGGCGTCGGGCCCGATCTTCGCGCGGGACTCCAAGGATCAGGCGCAGGCCTATAGTGCCGAGCGCCGGGCTGCGGAAGCTGAGCAGGCAGCGGCGGCGCTCGGGCCGGCGCTCGATGCGGTCATCCAATGGAGTTATGGCCTGTTTCCGGCCTCGCCACGCGCGGGAGGCATGCCGCATCCAGTGCTGGCGAACTGACGCGGCTTGGGCCACACTGGCCGCAGGCAAGCCTTTGGGAATTCACAAGAAGGGAAGTCAACGCACATGAAACTCGCCTCGCTCAAAAACGGCCATCGCGATGGAAAGCTTGTTGTTGTATCGAAGGATCTGGCCTGGTGCACCGATGCCAGCCTGATCGCGCCGACCCTGCAGGCGGCGCTCGATGACTGGGAACGCTGCGAGCCGGAACTGCGCTCGCTGGCCGAGCAGCTTGAGCGCGAGACGGTGCCGTCGGAACGCTTTCACGAGCGCGACGCCCTGTCGCCGCTGCCGCGCGCCTATCAGTGGGCCGATGGCTCGGCCTATGTCAATCACGTCGAATTGGTGCGCAAGGCCCGCAATGCGGAAATGCCGGCCACCTTCTGGACCGATCCGCTGATGTATCAGGGTGGATCTGACGCCTTCCTGGCGCCGCGCGCGGATATCCCGCTCGGCGACGAGGCCTGGGGTTGTGACATGGAAGGCGAGATCGCCGTCATCACCGGCGATGCCCCGGCGGGTTGCTCGCCCGACGAAGCCGCCAAGGCGATCCGTCTGGTGATGCTGGTCAATGATGTGTCCCTGCGCGGTCTGATCCCGGGCGAGCTGGCCAAGGGGTTCGGCTTCTTCCAGTCCAAACCGCCATCGGCCTTCTCACCCGTTGCGGTCACGCCCGACGAGCTCGGCACGGCCTGGGATGGCAAGAAGCTGAAGGGCGAATTGCTGGTAAAATACAATGGCGAACTGTTCGGCAAGGCCGAGTGCAGCACCGACATGACCTTTGATTTCGGCCAGCTGATCGCTCATCTGGCCAAGACGCGCCCGCTGACCGCCGGCACGATTGTCGGTTCAGGCACCGTGTCCAACAAGCTTGATGGCGGCCCCGGCAAGCCGGTCAGTGAAGGCGGGGTCGGTTATTCCTGCATCGCGGAAATCCGCATGATCGAGACCATCAAGACCGGCAAACCCTCTACACCCTTCATGAAATATGGCGATACGGTCCGCATTTCGATGAAGGATGCCGACGGACATCTCATCTTCGGCGCGATTGAACAGACAGTCGTCAAGGCCTGAGCCCTGACGCAGCCGGTATCAATGAGAAAGGCCAGGACCGTTACCGGTCCCGGCCTTTTTCATGTCGTTTGCCGGCGCTGTCAGATCGCGCTGGCCGGACGCGGGATGGCGGCGGCACGCGGGCTTGCCTTGCGGCGTGACTTCAGTCCCAGCGCCAGCAGGGGCGCGACGCCACCCACACGAAGTGTCACGATCTGGAACACAATCGGTGCGCCAAGGCCGGCAATCATGCCGAGCGCCAGGCCCAGCGAGGCGTCGGGCATGCCGATGAAATTATAGACCATCTGCAGGCCGAGCGCGCCGAACATGTGGTAGAGATAGATCGAGAAGGAATACTGGCCGACCCAGGCCAGCGGCGCGATCGTGAAGCGGTGCATGATCAGCGCACCGGAGAAGCACAGGCCGAGGCCCAGCGCGACGAAGTCGCGGCGCAGCAGTTCATGGCCCGGATCTGACAGTACGATATAGGCGTGCACCGCGAACATCGTGACCAGGCCGCCGACCAGCACGGTCGAGACGAGTTGGCGCGAAAGCCCCTCGACCTTGGCCATTTCCATCCGGTTGATCACCAGGCCGAGCGCGAAGAAGGGCGCCAGATAGGGCGTCTGGAAGAAGGAGAAGAGTTTGATCTCGCCGCCGAACGGGGTGAGGAAAAGCAGGGATGTGACCACCAGGAAGCCGATCGCGACCTGCAGTGGTGCGCGCGGCCAGATCCAGTCCAGCGCGGCGATGACGAGGAAGATCGTCAGGATGGAGTGCAGGAACCAGAAATGTGCATAGGGTTCCAGATAGACCTGCCAGAACTCGCCCAGCGGCACGGCGAAAGCGCCGCCGAGCACGGTATTGACCACCGCGAAGGCCGTGGCGGCGAACAGATAGGGCAGGACCAGGCGGCGCGCCTTGCCGGTGAGGAATTTGCCGCCTTCACCGCGGTGGATCGGACGATAGGCATAGACAAAGCCTGACAGCATCGCGAACAGCGGCATGCGCAGATGGAAGAACAGGGCCGAGAACATGGCGAAGGGGTGATCCCAGTCGAGACGCAGGCCGTGCTCGGGCGCTTCACCAATGACGTGGAAGGCCACCAGCAGGACGCAGGCCAGGCCGCGCAGCGTATCGATCCCCATATTCCGCTTGTCAGTCATCGGCCGTGCTCCTCGTTCCGGTCCCGGATGTGCCAATCCGGGCATAGACCCCGATGACAGCAAGTCACGGGCCAGACGGGGCGTGCGAGGGCAGCAGGCCCGAACCCGGTGAAAACAGGGTTTATGCCTGGTTAATTGGAGACTTGCGGCAGGTCGCGCAGAATGTAGCGGGTGCCGTCGAAGGCCTCGAAAGCCTCGTCGATCTGCGGGTGGCTGATCGGGCCGTTTTCGGCGTCCGGCAGCAGGTTCTGCTCCGAGACATAGGCGCCGTAATAGCTGTCCTCATTCTCGGCCAGCAAGTGATAGAAGGGCTGGTCGCGATCGGGCCGGACTTCGGCCGGGATCGACTCATACCATTCCTCGGTATTGGAAAATTCGGCGTCGACATCAACGACCACGCCGCGAAACGGGTAGAGGCGGTGGCGGACGATATCGCCGAGCCCGAATTTTGCTTCTCGCATTTCCATCACAACACTCTGAACCTTGCCGGTTAATTTCCTGTAGGCCAATCGCAGTCGGTGCGGCGGGGGCCCAGCCCCCGGTCGGGGCCCGCTTGCGTTACGCCGCCTTGCGGCCTTGTGGAAGACGCGTATGCTGATCATGAAGAAAAAATTGGGCCAGATCGTGTTGCACCAGCCTTTGCCGGCGCACCGTACTGGCGAGAGGACTGACATGGCGGAGCCTTCGCCCCCGGACGATCCGGGGACTGGATCCGCCGCACGCAAGCGGAGCGGACGGCGTCGG
This sequence comes from uncultured Maricaulis sp., assembly GCF_963976135.1. Taxonomy (GTDB): domain Bacteria; phylum Pseudomonadota; class Alphaproteobacteria; order Caulobacterales; family Maricaulaceae; genus Maricaulis. The sequence continues at coordinate 11,829 of NZ_CAXBKN010000011.1, read as the reverse complement.
CCGACCATTCCAGTGTACGGCGCGATCGATCTGGGTACGAATAATTGCCGCATGCTGCTCGCACAACGCACGAGCGGCGGGTTTCAGGTCATTGATGCGTTTTCACGCGTCGTTCGTCTCGGCGAGGGGCTGAATGCGCATGGCGTGCTCTCCGAGGGTGCCATGGACCGGGCCGTTGATGCCTTGCGGGTCTGTGCCGACAAACTCGGCCGTCACGCCCAGATCCGCCACCGGGCGATTGCCACCCAGGCCTGCCGCGAGGCCAGCAATGGCGTTGAATTCCTCGAACGGGTGAAGGCGGAGACCGGTATCGCCTTCGACCTCATCACCCCCGAGGAGGAAGCGCGCCTGGCCTTGCATGGCTGTCTCGACCTGCTCGATGAGGAGAAGGATGCGGCGCTGGTGATTGATATTGGCGGCGGTTCAACCGAATTGTCCTGGGTCGATCTGGCCGCCTGGCGCGAGCGCGGCGGGCTGCAGAGCGGCGGCCGTCCGCCGATGCGCTCCTGGACCTCGACACCGGTTGGCGTCGTTACGCTGGCAGAGCGTTTCCCCGAGCGCGAGGATCGCGAAGCCTGGTATAATGATATGAAATCCTATGCGCGCCAGCTGATGAAGACGCCGCGCGGCGCGCGTTCCATGCGCTCGCTTTTCTCGGAAGGCCGGGCGCATCTGGTCGGCACATCCGGTACGGTGACCTCGATCGCCGGCGTGCATTTGCGCCTGCCGCGCTATGAGCGCGCCAAGGTCGATGGGTTGTGGATGAGTTGCGCCGAGGCCGAGGCCGCCTGCACCCGGTTGCGCCTGCTCGATCTGGCGGGCCGTTCGAAGGAGCCGACGATCGGCCATGACCGGGCCGAGCTGGTCCTGGCGGGCTGCGCGATCTATGAAGCCGTCGCCGAGCTGTGGCCGGCGGAAAACCTGCGCGTCGGTGATCGCGGCCTGCGCGAGGGCTTGTTGCTCAATCTGATGCGCCGTAACAAATCACGCCGCCGCAGGAAGAAATCGCCGGGAGAGACCAGCACATGAGTGGACCTTCGGACGAAGACGACAACAAGCCCGCCGGTGATACACCGCCGGTTGACGACAATAAACGCCGCCGCCGGGTCGGCGGGCCGGTCACCAAGGGCGGTGACAGCCGCGCCTCGAAACAGATGTTCGAGCGCGTCAAGACCGCGCGCGGCCGCAAGACCTCGTCGAAGAACTGGCTACAGCGCCAGCTCAATGACCCCTATGTCAAGAAGGCCCAGATGGAGGGCTATCGCTCCCGCGCCGCCTACAAGCTGATCGAGCTCGATGAGCGCTTCCACTTCATCAAGCCGGGCATGCGCATTGTCGATCTCGGCTCGGCGCCGGGCGGCTGGCTGCAGGTCTGCGTCAAGAAGGGCGTCAGCGAGGTGATCGGCATCGATCTCCTCCCCATCGACCCGATCGATGGCGCGACGATTTTCGAGAAGGATTTCACCGAGGACGACGCGCCCGACATGGTCAAGGCGGCGATGGGCGGTCCCGCCGATGGCGTCATCTCCGATCTGGCACCCTGGACCACCGGCCACAAGAATACCGACCATGTCCGCATTGTCGGCCTGGTTGAACTGGCGACGCTGTTTGCATTTGAGACGCTCAAGCCGGGCGGTTTCTTCATCGCCAAGGTCTTCCAGGGCGGCGCCGAGGGCGAACTGCTCGAACAGCTCAAGCAAAAATTCGCCAAGGTCCGCCATTTCAAACCGGCCTCAAGCCGCTCAGAAAGCGCCGAGACATTTTTGATCGCGATGGGGTTTAAAGGCTGAAATTCACGAGCGCGGAGCCAGCAGTTTTCTTCAATAAATCAAATGGCTTGTCATCCCGGCCGGGATGACAAAATTTGATGTTGAGGGGAGAGATCGCCGCCGCTTTCAAAGCTCAAATCTTCGGCGCATCCCCCAGCAAATATCGCGGCCCCGCGCCAAGCCGGGCGGCGCGATCATCCGGATTGTAGAGGGCGCATTTTTCCAGTGAGAGACAGCCGCAACCGATACAGCCATCGAGCCGGTCGCGCAGGGCGGTGAGGCGCATGATGCGTTCCTCCAGGGCGTCGCGGAAGCTGGCACTGATCTTCGCCCAGTCGGCCGCATTGGGCGTGCGGCCCTCGGGCAGGGTGGCGAGGCGCTCGCCGATCTCCTGGATCGAGAAGCCCAATTGCTGCGCGATCAGCACGAAGGAGAGGCGGCGCACATCGGAGCGGACAAAGCGCCGCTGGCCGCCGGCATTGCGTCCGGCGCGGATCAGTCCCCTGGCTTCATAGAACCGCACCGCCGAAACGGAGACGCCGACCCGGGCGGCGAGTTTGCCGATCGGAATCAGATCTGTTGCACGCATGGTTTTCGCCCCCGGGTCTCGCTGCAAACAATAGCTTGACCTCAACTTAGGTTGAGCAATTAGGCTTGGCAAATCGACCGGCCCATCGCTCGAATCCATTGCTTGAATCGGGGGCCGGCATTTGCACGCGTCAGAAGAGGAAACCCCATGACGACAGGCCTGCTGGAACACGTCAATTTCACCGTCGCCAACCCGCCCGAAACCGCCGCCATGCTGTGCGACCTGTTCGGCTGGCACATCCGCTGGAGCGGCCCCTCGGCCAATGGCGGCCACACCGTCCATGTCGGCACGGATGACCAGTATCTCGCGCTCTACGGCGCCAGAACGCCCGAGCCGGCCGACGCACGCAGCGCCGCCCGCCAGGCCAATCTCAACCATGTCGCCATCGTCGTTGATGATCTCGACGCCACCGAGGCCCGCGTCCTCGCCGCCGGCTATCAAAGCGAAAACCATGGCAATTACGAGCCGGGCCGGCGGTTTTATTTCTACGACGGCAACGGCATCGAGTTTGAGGTGGTGAGCTATGCGGCTTGAGGGGTGAGAGGGGGGGCTCTGCCCGGCATTGGCCGGCTTCCGTCAGGCACAACCCTCAACACCAACACACTATTTTCCCCGGAGGAGCGTAGCGAATTCCGGGGCCTGCCGGAGGATTGGAGCCTGGCTGGATTCCTCTCCGGCAGACCCCGGAACAGGTCCGGGGGAAGTTGGTTGTTGTTTGTATTAAAATCGCCGGACTTTGCGGGCCGTTGGCCATCCCGGCTCCCGGCTACGCCCCGCGAAAACTGAGTCGCCGCGGCTTCCAGCCAAAGCTCAGCAGCAGCGCCACCGCCGCCGGGGCCGCCTGGACGTAAAGGATCGCCGGGCTCGCCGTCATCGCCCCGAACACGCCCGCCGCGATGACGCAGAGCAGGAAGAAGCGCAGGAATTCGCGATTGCCGCGCAGCACGCTCCAGACCAGTCCGGCGGCGAGGAAACCGTTATACAGGCCCTGATTGGCGGCGAGCGTGGCGGTCTGTGCGGCCTGTTCGGCGGTGAGGCCGAAGACCTGCATCCCGGCTTCTTCCTGCCAGAGGAACATCTCCAGCACCAGAAAGCCGGCATGTTCGATGGCGACGATCAATGCCGCGACAATGGCCAGTATCCGCATCATGGCGCTCCCCGTGCTGCCTGCCGGGAAAGCACAGCACGCACGGTGCGGGCGGGCAAGCGCTAATCAGGCGGTCCCGGCCTCGGCACCTTCCGGGGAAAACCTGTCCTGCCAGGCGGCAATCGTGGCGCGATTATCATGGTCCCAGGGATGAAAGCCCGGCCTGTACCAGGCCCAATAGGTGCGCCAGCCCTTGCGGAACAGGCCCGGTTTGAACAGCAGATACCACAAGACCCGCGCCCGCGCTGTCCAGGGGCTGACGCCGTCGGCGATCAGGAGTTTCGAGGCATAGCGGCTGATATTCGAGGTGAAGAGCAGGGTCACCAGCGCCATCACCCGGGTGCGTAGAAAATAGCGCTGACGCGGCGTCCAGTCTTGCGTGACCTGCTGGAAGACGTCAAAGGCGACGGCCTTGTGCTCGCTCTCCTCCAGCGCATGCCATTGCCACAGGCGCAATATGTCCTCATGCGTGCCCTCGAACACGCTGCCATCCTCCAGCGTCACATCGGCCATCATCGCGGTGAAATGCTCCAGCGCGATGGTCACCGAAAGCATGGCGATCGGCCCGCGCTCGCGGGTGATGCGGATCCGGTCGCGGATCTCTGCCTCGATCGCATCGATCGGATAGTGATCCCGGTCGAGCCCGCCATTGAGGGCGACATGCTCACGCGAATGGATCGCCTCCTGCTTGATGAAGGCTCGGGCATCCTCCAGCAGCTTGCCCGAGAGCTCGCCCCGGTAGTGGCGCACCGCATCCATGAACAGGCGCTCGCCATCAGGGAAGGTCAAAGACATCGCATTGAACACCGCCGTCGCCACCGGATCGCCGCCCAGCCAGGCCTTGTTATGGGCGGCTTGGGTCGCGAAATGGATATCGCGCGGGGTGATGGTGAGATCATCGGGGGTGGTCTTGGCGGCGTGCGGGGTGGTCATCGGGGCATCCTGAAAGTGAAGCGCCATAGTGAACGCTGTTCACTTCGCGCGCTACTGAAAAGTGGACCGGTGAAACCCGGCGCCCAATGGTAGCGCGCCGCGGGTTCGAGGCGCAGTGGCAAAGTATGCCCGGCTTGGCGTCCGGATTGATGATGGCTCGTCACCTGCCCAGCCCGTCAGGCGCTGGACTGCAGCGGTGCGATCCCGCTCTCGGTCACGATGGCCTGCATGGCGATATCATTGGGCTGGGCAAAAATGGTCGCGATCTGGGCGGCGTCGAGGCCGATGCCGATCGCTGGCGGGCGCGGTGTCAGGGCCGCCAGTGTGCGGTCGAAATAGCCACCGCCATAGCCCAGGCGGTAACCGCCGCTATCCCAGCCGACCAGTGGCGACAGGATCAGGTCGGGCAGCAGGGCATGGCCGGATGCCGGGACGGGAATATTCCAGAAACCCCGCTCCATCACGGTTTCCGGCGTCCATTCGCGAAATACAAGCGGCGTGATCGCGACCGCGCCGATATTGATCCGGCAGCGCGCGGACAATCCTCAGCGTTCACAGCAGGCCATAGGCAAACCGGTTGACCGCGATGAGCGCGAGGGCGCCGTCGAGAATCAGGCGCTGCAGCCGCACGAGGCGGTTTGGACGGGCCGGCTGGCAAAGCGCAATCCTGGCCCGATCCCGATTTGCGTCCGCAAAATCACCATTACAATTTGCGATGCGGCGCAATGCGCGATCGACACGGCAAATGGCCCCGCGGCGGCCATGCCCATCGCAGTGTCAGGCCGTCGCCGGTTCGAATTGCGGAAACAAGACCTCGTTTTCAAGCTGAAGATGGGCGTCGAAATCATCGAGAAAACGCGCCAGGCCTTCATACAGCCCGGTCCAGGTGCGGCAGGCGCCTTCGGGCAGGGTCAGATTATCGGTCAGGGCGCGAATTTGCGCGATCATTGCCTCATGGTCCTTGTGGTCGGCGCGCATGACGGCGATCGGGTTTTCAAGCCCGCTGGCGCCGCCGCGGCGTATGGCCGGGAAGAGAATCAACTCCTCCTTCTTCATATGGACCTCCAGCTCGCCAATCATGGTCTGCAATATGGCCGCCAGTCCCAGCGGGGCCTTGGGTGCATCGGCATGGACGCGCTCGACCCGAAGCGCCATGGCGGTCAGATCAGGCAGGTCTTCGCGGTGCCTGGCATGGTAGCGCGCTTCGATGAAGCTGGTCAGGGCGGCGGGGTCGTCGGGGGGCAGGTCTTCGGTCATGACAGTCTCTCCGGTTCAGACGGGGTTGGCGGCGCGGCTCGGCCATCGCGGTCCCGCGCCGTTTCGATATTCATGTGGATGGATGTGGCGATGCGTTCGGCCCGCTCGATCACCCAGTCGGCCCCGGCCGGCGGGCAGACCTCGCCTGCGGTGAGGCGGAAAAGCTCAAGCCAGCGCACGAAATGTTCCGCCGCCACGGGCAAGGGCAGATGCTTGGGCATGGGGGCACCATGATAGCGGCCGGTCATCAGCGCGACCGATGACCAGAATTCCACCATGCGTTCGAGATGCGGGCCCCAGTCATCAATACGTTCGGCAAAGACCGGGCCCAGCAGCGCGTCGGCGCGCACGCGGTCATAGAAGCCGTGAACGAGGCGTTCCAGCATCGCCTCATCGAGACCCGTCCGGGCCATCAGATCGGCCGTCATTTGCGGACGGGCGCTGGAAACGGGCGGCGAGACAGGGGCGGGCATGGCGGCGGATTCCGTATCGAGGACTTGCATCATCGATAGACCTTGCTAATAGGTATTGTAAATACCAATTGTGAGTCGTAACCCGATGCGCCTGACCTCCTTTACCGATTTTGGCCTGCGGGCGCTGATGCGCATGGCGTCGGAGCCGGACCGCGCCTTCTCCACGGCCGAGCTTGCCGGCGAGTTTGACCTCTCGCGCCATCACCTGACCAAGATCATGGCCGCCCTGGCGCAGGCCGGGATTGTTGTCACCCGGCGCGGCGGCGGTGGCGGCGCCAGGCTCGGCCGGGCCGCCGACAAGATCAGCCTGGGCGATATTGTCCGCGTGCTGGAGAGCGACCAGGCGCTGGTCAATTGCTTCGCGGCCGATGGCGGTAGCTGTTCGATCAGCCCGCAATGCCGTCTCAAGGCCCGCCTGGGCAGCGCCGAGACGGCGTTTCTGGCCGAGCTGGACCGCTCCACGCTCGCCGAAGTGGCCTTGCCGCCGCTGGCGCACGCATCAATCCCCGCCCTTTGAACAGGAGATTCCCCCGATGGATAACTGGCTTCCCACCCTGCAGACCGCGACCCCGAGTGAGGGCTATGAGCTGGCGCTCAAACTGGCCCGGATGACCGTCAAGAAAACCCAGGCCGACGCGGCGACCCGTGACCGTCTGCGGCCGGATTATGCCGAGAATGCCGATTCCCTGATTGCCGTGAGTGCCGTCGTCGCCACCCATTTTGCGACCATTTCTGCCGCCAATGGACATTGGGCCAGGCCGTGAGCGGGCGAGCGTGACCGGCCGGCGGCCGGTGCACGGGGTGCGGCATGATGGGCGCTGGTGGAATCGCCGGCCGGCGCGTTCACTCTTCACCCGACGAATCGTCTCACAGCCCTGTCCGGCGCCCGGATCTGCGGGCGCATGAAGTTTTGACATCCAACATCTGACCGAGAACGCCATGATCGCCCTGCAGAAAATTTCGACCGATATCTGGGACATGAAATACCGCTTCAAGAGCGGTGAGAGCGGCGTTGTCGACGAGACGATCGCGGACACCTGGGACCGGATCGCCCATGCTCTGTCACGCTGTGAGGGCAAGAAGGCGGCCCACTGGAAGCGCGAATTCCGCAAGGCGCTGGAGGATTTCCGTTTCCTGCCCGCCGGCCGCATCGTTTCGGGCGCCGGCACCGGCCGCAATGTGACCCTGTTCAACTGTTTCGTGATGGGCACCATCCCCGACAGCCTCGGCGGCATATTCGACATGCTCAAGGAAGCCGCGCTGACGATGCAGCAGGGCGGCGGGATCGGCTATGACTTCTCGACCATCCGCCCCAAGGGCAGCCGCGTCGCCGGTGTCGATGCCGATGCCAGCGGGCCGTTGAGCTTCATGGATGTGTGGGACGCGATGTGCCGGACCATCATGAGCGCCGGCTCACGCCGCGGCGCGATGATGGGCGTGATGCGCGATCATCACCCCGATGTGCTGGCCTTCGTGGAAGCCAAGCGCGACCAGGCGCGGCTGCGCAATTTCAATCTCTCCGTCCTGGTCAGTGATGCGCTGATCGAAGCGGTCGACGCCGACGCCGACTGGCCGCTGCATTTCGACGGCACGGTCTACAACACCATTCGCGCCTGCGATCTGTGGGATGCGATCATGCGCGCGACCTATGATTATGCCGAGCCGGGCGTGATCTTCATCGACCGGATCAACCAGACCAATAACCTGTCCTGGCTCGAGACGATTGCCGCGACCAATCCGTGCGGCGAACAACCCTTGCCGCCCTATGGCGCCTGCCTGCTCGGCTCGGTCAATCTCAGCCGTTTCGTCGCGGATGCCTTTACCGACGCGGCGCATCTCGACCTCGAGGCCCTGAAGTCCTGCGTCGCGACCGCGGTGCGGATGATGGACAATGTCGTCGATTCCAGCAATTTCCCGCTCGAGCAGCAACGCGAGGAAGCCTTCAACAAGCGCCGGCTCGGCCTCGGTGTGACCGGGCTGGGCGACGCGCTGATCATGTGCGGTATCCGTTATGGCTCGCAGCAAGCCGTCGATGCCGTCGATGCCTGGCTCGGCGCCATCGCCAATGAAGCCTATCGCACCAGCGCCTTGCTGGCCGCCGAGAAGGGCCCATTCCCGCTCTATGAGGCCGAGCACTATCTCAAGGCGCCGATGGTCCAGTCGCTCGATGCCGATGTTCAGGCCCTGATCGCCGAGCACGGCATCCGCAACAGCCATCTCACCTCGATCGCCCCGACCGGAACCATCTCGCTTTACGCCAATAATACCAGTGGCGGCGTCGAGCCGGTATTTGGCTATGTCTTCAACCGCAAGGTTTTGCAGACCGATGGCTCGCATGTCGAAGAGGAAATCCAGGATTTTGCCTATCTGACCTTCCGCAGCGTGTTCGGTGAGGACACTGCGCTGCCGGACTATTTCGTCGAGGCCGACGGGCTGAGCCCGCGCGAGCATGTCGTGATGCAGGCGGCGGCGCAGAAATGGGTCGACAGCTCGATCTCCAAGACGATCAACCTGCCGCAGGATATCGATTTCGAAGCCTTCAAGGATGTCTACCGGCTCGCCTATGATCTCGGCTGCAAGGGCTGCACGACCTACCGGCCCAATGAGGTGACCGGCTCGGTCCTGTCCAAGACGGCGGCCCCGGCCGCTGCCCCCGCGCCAACCGATGCGGGCAAGCCGGCCGGCTTCATCAACCGGCCCGAGGAATTGCCGGGCCAGACCTACAAGATCCGCTGGCCGCACAGCGAGCACGCCATCTATGTCACCATCAATGACATCATCGAGGACAGTGCCGGCGCCGATGGCGAGATTGTGCGCTCGCGCAAACCGTTCGAGATCTTCATCAATTCGAAGAATATGGACCATTACGCCTGGACCCTGGCTCTGACGCGGATGATCTCTGCCGTCTTCCGGCGCGGCGGCGATGTCCGCTTCGTTGCCGAGGAATTGGGCGCGGTGTTCGACCCGCAGGGCGGTGCCTTTGTCGGTGGCCGCTACGAGCCCAGCCTGCTGGCCATTATCGGCGGCGTCATTGAGCGCCATCTCGACTCACTGGATGGCGCAAGTGCGCCGGCGTTGAAGATCGTGCCCGACAGCGCACGCGCTGCCGCCGGCAAGGCGGAGGTCGAGGAAATCAGCATGCCGGACCGGGGCCTGCTCTGCCCGAAATGCCATCAACCCTCCATCGTGAAGATGGAAGGCTGCAACACCTGCACCAGTTGCGGCTATTCGAAATGTAGCTGAGCCGCGACAGGAGTAGGGGCCATGAGCCATGTGACCGTCAATGCCGGCGAATTCACCGTCGACGCCAATCTCATTGCCGCCGCCTTCGCGCTCGACCAGGCCGGCGTCCAGGCCAGGATGCGCGCCGGCGAGATCACCAGCCGTTGCGCCACCGGCATTGGCGAGGATGAGGGCCGTTTCCAACTCACCTTCCACTACCAGACCCGCGCCCTGCGACTGATCGTCGATGCCAGCGGAAGGGTCTTGTCGAAGGGCATGGAGGTGAGGGGCAACCGGCGGCGGGTGGGCGCGGAAGCCTGAGGCTGGTGACGGCCTGGCTGTCAGGGCGGCGGCCGGCCCCTCGCCGGGCCCGATAATCCGTTGGCAAAACGACAACCGGACCGATTCGCCGCTGCGCCAACGCCCCCATCCCAATCGACGGTTTTCCCCACCCGGTGCGTTTAACTTACAAACAGCCCTCAAGGATCCCGCCATGAAACGTCTTCTCGCCGCCTCGGCCCTGTAGCTGGCTTTCACGTCGCCGCTTCTCGCCGAGACCTATTCCGCGGATGTCTGGGCCGATAACTGGTTCGAGATGCGCATTGATGGTGTTCCGGTCGCCGTCGACAGCGTGCCGATCACCACCGAGCGCTCCTTCAATGCCGAGAGCTTTCGCTTCCTGGCCGAGCGGCCCTTTGTGATCGCGCTGGTGGCGATGGATTTCCGCCAGAATGACAGCGGTCTGGAATATATCGGTACCGGCCGGCAGCAGATGGGTGATGGCGGCGTGATCGTGCAGATCCGTGATGCGGCGGGCGAGCCGGTCGCCGTCAGCAATGCCGACTGGCAATGCCTGGTGATCCATACCGCGCCGCTGGACAAGTCCTGCGAGAGCGAGGCCAATCCGGTGGCAGGCGAGGGCGCCTGCGCCTTCGAGGCGATGGATGAACTGCAGGGCTGGGACCTGGCGGATTTCGACGCCAGCGACTGGCCGCAGGCGGTCGAATATTCCGAACAGGAGGTGAGGCCCAAGGAGGGCTATGACCGCATCGACTGGGACGCGTCAGCGCGCCTGATCTGGGGCCCTGATCTCGAGCAGAGCAATACGCTGCTCTGCCGCCTGACCGTCGAGTAGACCGCCATGAAAGGAACCCGCTTCGTGCCCCGCTTTTCCGCCCTGCCGCTTGTTGCCCTGATCATGACCGTCGCCACGGCGCCGGTCGCCTTCGCGCATGATGATCACCATGACCTTGCCGCTGACGCCTCGCCGCAGCAGCGCTGCGAAGCCATTGCCCGCTCCGTCGCCGAGGCCGGGTTTCACGATAGCGTCACCGTCACCTGCACCGACGGCCATGCGATCATCAGCTCCGACACCTATCCGGACCATGAATTGATGACGGGCATTGTCGGCACCAATGAACAGGTCCCGGTTCCGGCCTTCTATGCCGCCCCGGTCCTGCTGGAGCCGAGCTTGGGCACAACACCGCTGACCCGTGACGCGGCGCTCGGCGTCGCCGTCAATGGCGTGCCGATCTATGATTACACCGGTGGCGGCGAGATGAGCCAGGCCGATCTGGCGCACTACCAGGCGCATCATGACACGCTGCAGACCCAACAGCTTGATGTCTGCGGCGGCCATGCCGGGCGCGGCGATGATTATCACTACCACGTCAAGCCGACCTGCATGATCGCGCAGATGGCCAATGCCGGCGATGACGCCGTGCTCGGCTGGGCCTTCGACGGTTTCCCGATCTATGGCGACAACAACCCCGACGGCTCACCCATCCCCGACGGCGCGCTGGATGTCTGCAATGGCCAGCCCGACGCGGAATTCGGCTATCGCTACCACACCTCCGCGGACGCGCCCTATATCGTGCAATGCCTGATGGGCGTCGTCACCGATTTCGACCGCCTGCCGCGCGTCCCCCCGCTTACCGCCACCGATGGCCGCGGCGCCGCGCCGGGACGCCCACCCCAGGGCGGGGTCGAAAACCTCGTCTTCACCGAAAACCCCGATGGCAGCCGCAGCATGGATTACCGCTATCAGGGCCAGGATCACTATATCCGCTACACCCCGTCCGACACGCCCGGCTGCTACGATTTCACGACGCGGACGGTGACCAATGGCGGCGCGGTTCAGAGCGGGGAATATTGCCGGACTTTGCGTTGATGTGGCGGTGTGGCAGTTCCTTGTAACCACATGAAGTAAATTACATTTGTCATCCCGGACGGATGCCCCGCATAAGCGGGGCGCAGATCCGGGACCTACCCGCAAGACCAGCTGGAGCAGCGGGTGGGCCCCGGCTCGGGGCCTGCTCCTGAGTAAAGAGGGGCCCGGAACAAGTCCGGGCATCCGGCCGGGATGGCACGTGGTTTTGATCGCGATTGTGGCGTCGCCCGGTTCTCTCCCGCCCCGCGCGGGGCGGAGTGATCCCTGAA
>NZ_CAXBKN010000010.1:0-45438 GCF_963976135.1 uncultured Maricaulis sp. | reverse complement strand
GCATGGCGGCACGGACGGGCTGGCCTTGTTTGAGAGCTTGCTGGGGAGCGCTTAGCGCCGACGCAGCACAGCTATCGTCGGCTCTGCACGCAAACCGATCACTGCAAGCGCCTGGACCAGGCTTTTCATGCTGGCCCCACCTTCAGGCGACAACAGGCGACGCACATGCGTCTCTCCCTTGCTGAGCAATTGCGCCAATTCCCTTTGTGCACCGCGTCCGCGGCTTGCCGCCCAGCGCGACAGGGCGACGCGGTAGGCCGTCACATGTTCCGGGCAGGCAGAAAAGTCAGCGCCCTGGCGCGGCGACGGATCGGGAACGGCCTCCCCGCGCCGCAAGCGCTCGCGAATCACCAGATCGAGTGCGTCGCTGGCATTGGCCAGCGCCTCGCCGACATCGGCACCATCGGTCGCCAGTTCGGGAAAATCGACACTGGTCGCGAGCAGGCGTCCGTCCTCATCCGGTACGAGGGAAATCGGATATGCAAATACGATAGAATTGGCTTCCTGCATGGCCCTGCTCCGTCAAAACTTGTCCTTCGGCACGTTCAAGTCCTTGAGCATCTTGGCCAAAAGCCCCTTGCCGATCTCGCCGGACTTGACTGTGGTCGGTCGCCCGGCAAGCCGTACCAGCTGATGCCCGCCCTTGCCCCTTTCGGGTGAAAGTTCGACATCCAGCCTGTGGGCTTTCGCGTAGATGCGGAGTCGGCGTAAAAACTCCTTGCCGTTCATCGGACCTTCCTCCGATATAGGGCCAGGACAGATAAGACACAATACTGTGCGCACAAAAATGTGCGCCTCGCCTAACGCGTCCCAGAGGTTGCATTATGACTCAATACGCCGAAAATATCACCGCCGAAATCGTCAAGGAACACGGGCTCTCGACCGATGAGTACCAGGTCATCCTCGACCGGATGGGCCGGGCGCCGAATCTCGTTGAGCTGGGGATTTTCTCGGTGATGTGGTCGGAGCATTGCTCCTACAAGTCCTCGCGCCTGCATCTGGGCAAATTGCCGACCAAGGGCGAGAAGGTGATCCAGGGGCCGGGCGAGAATGCCGGTGTGATCGATATCGGCGACGGCCAGGCGGCCATCTTCAAGATGGAGAGCCATAATCACCCCTCCTATATCGAGCCCTATCAGGGCGCGGCGACCGGTGTTGGCGGCATTCTGCGCGATGTCTTCACCATGGGCGCGCGGCCGATTGCGCTGATGAATGCGCTGCGCTTTGGCGCGCCGGACCATGCCAGGACGCGCCAGCTGGTTGACGGCGTCGTTGCCGGTATCGGCGGTTATGGCAATTGCGTCGGCGTGCCGACGGTCGGCGGCGAGACCAATTTCCACGCCGGCTATAATGGCAATATCCTCGTCAACGCCATGGCCGTGGGCCTGGCCGATGCCGACAAGATTTTCTATGCCCGCGGTGCCGAGCCGGGCCAGCCGATCGTCTATGTCGGCTCCAAGACCGGCCGCGACGGTATTCACGGCGCCACCATGGCCTCGGCCGAATTCGACGATGACAGCGCCGAAAAACGCCCCACCGTCCAGGTCGGCGATCCCTTCACCGAGAAGAAGCTGATCGAGGCCTGTCTCGAACTGATGGCGACCGATGCCATCGCCGCGATCCAGGATATGGGCGCCGCCGGCCTCACCTCCTCCTCGGTCGAAATGGCGGACAAGGGCGGCATCGGTATCGAGCTCGACATGGACAAGGTGCCGCAACGCGAAACCAATATGTCGACCTATGAAATGATGCTCTCGGAGAGCCAGGAGCGCATGCTGGTGATCATGAAACCGGGCCGCGAAGATGTCGCGATGCGGATTTTCGAGAAATGGGAACTCGATGTCGCCGTGATCGGACAGACCACGGATACCAAGCGCATGGTCCTCACCCACAAGGGCGAGACTGTCTGCGATATTCCGATTGCGCCACTGGCTGATGATGCGCCGAAATATGACCGCCCCTGGCACGCGCCTGAAGTGCGCGCCCAGATCACCGCCAGCGATGTCGCCAAGCCGGGACATATGGGCGAAGTCCTGCTCTTGCTGATGGGCTCGCCGGATATGGCCTCGAAAGCCTGGATCTGGTCGCAATATGACCGCCACGTGATGGCCGACACCGTCGCCAGTTCACAGGACGCGTCGGACGCCGCGATTGTGCGCATCCATGGCACCAACAAGGCGCTGGCGATCACCACCGACTGTACGCCGCGCTATTGCCAGGCTGATCCCTTTGAGGGCGGCAAACAGGCCGTCGCCGAAGCCTGGCGCAATCTCACCGCCGCCGGTGCCGATCCGATCGCCATCACCGACTGCCTCAATTTCGGCAATCCGGAACGGCGCGAGATCATGGGCCAGTTCGTCGGCTGTATCGACGGCATGGCGGAAGCCTGCGCCAAGCTCGACTTCCCGGTCGTGTCCGGCAATGTCAGCCTTTATAACGAGACCAATGGTGCGGCCATTCCGCCAACGCCGGCCATTGGCGGCGTCGGCCTGATTCCCGATATCGACAAGCGCGGCCAGTTTGGTGGCCTGAAAGAAGGCGATATCCTGCTGCTGGTCGGCGAGACCATCGGCGCGATGGGTGCCTCGATCTATCTCAAGGAAGTGGAAGGCCGCGAAGATGGTGGCTCACCCCATGTCGATCTGGCGGCTGAAAAGGCCAATGGCGATTTCGTCCGCGGCCAGATTCGCTCCGGCCGCCTGACCGCCTGTCACGACCTCTCCGATGGCGGCCTTGCCTGCGCTGCGGCCGATATGGCGCTGGCCTCGAAGATCGGCATCAAGCTGGCCCATGAGGGTGATGTGCCGATGCATGGCTTCCTGTTCGGCGAAGACCAGGCGCGCTATCTCATCGCCGCGAAGAAGGAAGACGCCATCGCCATCCTGCAGGACGCGAAAGCCGACGACATCCCGATCCAGGTCGTCGGTCTGGGCGGCGGCACGGCGATCACCGTCAATGGTGCCCATAATCTCGAGCTTTCGCGCCTGCGCAGCGCCTGGGAAGGCTGGCTGCCGGGTCTGATGAGCAAGGCCGTGATCGCGGCGGAATAGGCCGCCCGCCCCGCGCAAGACCAATATGAAAACGCCCGGTCGATGACCGGGCGTTTTCTGTTCGCGGCTGGCCGGGCCTATTTCGGCTTCGGTGACCGGCCAAGCATGGGAAGCACCATGCCGACGCGTTGCTTGTACGCGTGGTACTGATCGCCGAATTCGGCGATCAGGTCGCGCTCCTCGAATTGCAGGGCGACCAGGATGTAGGCGGTGGTCACGATCGCAAACAACAAATGCCCGACCGTCATCTGCGGCGTCGCCCAGAAGGCAATGATGAAGCCGGTCATGAGCGGGTGGCGGACCAGTTTGTAAAACAGCGTCTGGGCCAGAACCGGCGATTCGTCGGCGGTTTCCGGCGCATCCGCCAGGCTCTGCTTGAGTCCGAACAGATGAAGATGGCTGATCAGGAAGGTCGAGATCAGCACGATTGCCCAACCCATGAAAAACAGGCCGGTGAGCGCGGTCGCGACAATCGGGATATCGACCGACCAGACCGTGCCGGTCATCGGCCGCCACTGCCAGTAGATCAGGGCCAGGGCCGCGCTGGACAACAGAACATAGAGGGCGCGCTCAATCTGGTGCGGGATGATCTTCGTCCACCAGGCCTTGAAGGGCTTTCGCGCCATAACCGTGTGTTGAACTGCGAAGATACCCAGCAAGACGATATTGATGGCGGCCGCAACCAGCAGAGGCGAGGTCGCGCCATCATCAATACCCTTTGGCACGTAGATATTACCGACGAAACCGATGGAGTACAGAAATACAATGAAGAAAAACAGGTAACTCAGAACGCTAAACAGAAAGTATGATGCCTTCAACATTCCGGAGCTCTCTTTCGCTTTGCCAGGGATTTTATTTTACCCGACGAGATAATTGGTGAAGTGCTTTACCTTTACGTGAAGGCAGGACCCTGTCACGGGCGCTGCGCTGAGGCAAGGGCTGGCCGAAAGACAAAATTGGCCGGACAAGGCTCCCTGTCCGGCCACAATGATCGCCTGGCCTGGCTTCGCGGAATGGTCAGAGAGTGGCGAGCAGCTACCGGCCTGACGCGTCGCCGATCATGTCCAACTGCCGGTCCGCTTCACGCGCGAAATCAATGACCGTCTCCGAGGCGTCCTGGAAGAAGTCCAGGGTCATGTTCTCATACGTGTCGGTCGGCTCATGATAATGCGGGTGATAATCGACGCCCAGATAGATGAAGGGGATGCCGGCCGCGTGGAATTCACCGCTGTCGGTCGCATGCGTCCAGTCGGCCCCACGCTCCTCGGTCGGCTCATCAAATCCCATCGGCAGATTGACATTCGAGCGCGCCGCGACCGCATCCACGACCGGGATCAGGGCGGGATAGTGATAGGTCCCGACCGCCCAGAGGATCCGCTCCTGCGACATTGCGAGCATGTCGAGATTGAGGTTGAAGGTGATCGTCTCGAGCGGCACGGGCGGATTGGCGACAAAGGCTTCAGCCCCCTGCAGGCCATGCTCCTCGGCGTCAAAGGCCACGAAGATGATATCATGCTGCGGCGGTGTGGTGGCAAAACTCGCCGCCGTGGCCAGCAGACCGGCAACACCGGACGCATTATCGTCAGCGCCATTCCAGATCTCGCCGCCACGCATGCCCATATGATCGTAATGTGCGCTGATCACCATCACCCGGCCAGACTCGCCGGTGCCGCGCAGCCGCGCGATGATATTGGTGCCGGTCGTGGACGGTGACCAGCCATTTGGCCGGGCGAATTCGAAGGTCGATTCAAAGCTTTCGCCGATCGGCTCGAGCCCGATCTGCTCGAAGCGGGAGATGATATAGGCGCGGGCCCGCTCGCTGCCCGCCGTGGCCACCAGACGGCCTTCCATGTCGTCGGCTGCGAGAATGCGCAGATCCTCGAGCAATTGCGCCCGGTCCATCGCTGGCGCGTTGCCGCCGGAGCGCTGCAGCGATTCGACGCCGGCCGACTCGTTCGCGGCGGTGCCGAAGGGCGACTGGCAGGCAACGGCAAACGCTGCAAGAAGGGCTGTTGCCAGCAAGGATTGATAGCGCATGAAACTCCCCCGAATAATCTCGGGTCCAACTTGCCACGCGCCCGGCTACAACCCCACTGAAATATCCGCAATCTCAGAACCAGCGGCCCCGACGCGCCGCGGGCTCGCTTTCCAGTGCCGGCCAATGGGCCTCCGATTGCGCCAGATAGCCGGGAATATCCTGCTGCCAGCGGCGATGGATGGCCGGTGAGAAATTGAGATAGAGACGGCCATCGACTATCTCCCAGGCGAGCGGATCGCTGCGCACCTTGCGGCCATCGGCCAGGGCGAACGCGCAATGGCCGTCATAGGCCGGGGCATAGAGCGCCGGGTCAGCCAGAAAGAGCGTACGGTCGGCCTCGCTGGCAAACCACCATGTGGCGCCATCATGCTCGGCTGTTATCGTCTCCAGCCCCATCAAAGGCCCGGCGCCGGTGAAATAGCTCACCGCGTCATATCCGCTCAGGGCCCGCCCCTCGTGATCCGTGTACGGCTCGCCGGCGTGGGCATAGCCCGCCGGCAGGACCAGCAGGGCGATGAGCCCGAAGAGGGCGAAAACGGCGCGCGCGGGCCAGCTTGCTGCAGGCAATCGGATCATGGGCTTCCCCTCGGCCAAGGTGACGGATAGCGTCGCCTCCTGTATGAGCCGGACACAGACGCTTGAAAACCGTCGCCGCCCGCCCGAAAGGTCACGCTTTGACCCGCCGGATGCAAGATTTCGTGATCACTGCCCGACCAGGATGCTCCACCATGCCCATGCCCGCCGAAGAGATCATCGCCCATATCAAGGCCGGCCTGCCGGACGCCGAAATCGTGCTGGAGGATCTGGCCGGCGATAATGATCACTGGAAGGCCATTGTGACCAGCGAGGCCTTCCGCGGCAAGCTGCGCGTCGCCCAGCACCAGATGGTCTATGCGACGCTCGGCTCGAAAATGGGTAATGAGCTGCATGCCCTGGCGCTGGAAACCCGCACGCCCGACGCCTGAAGCATGAGCGACGCCATCCCCACTCCACCCGGCCCGACGGCGCCCGGTCCGCTCTCGCGGCTCGGCTTCGGCGTTACCGGCCCGCATGCCTCCCCCGCCGTCTCGCGGGGCGCGACCGGGCGCCTGATTTCCAGGGCGATCGATCTCGGCATCACCCTGTTCGACACCGCGCCGAGCTATGGCCGCGGCGAAGGTGAGCGCCGGCTCGGCACAGCCCTGCGCGGCCGCCGGCGCGATGAGCTCTGCCTCGTCACCAAGGCCGGCATCGATATCGACCGCCAGCGCGACTTTTCCGCCGGCGCGGTGGAAATGTCGCTGCGCGGTTCGCTCGAACGCCTGCAAACACCCTATGTCGACCTTCTGTTGCTGCACGGGCCTTCAGCGCCAGACATGTCAGACCGGTTGATCCAGCGGCTCGAAGCCCTGCGCGAGCGCGGCATGATCCGCCAGATCGGCGTTTGCGGCCGCGGCCCGGAACTTGATGTCGCCCTTGATCTGGGCGTGTTCGACGTCCTGATGGCCCCGGTCAATTCCGGTCTCGACACTGCCGCGCTCGATCGCCTGGCGCGGGCCCACGAAGCGGGTCACCGGGTGATCGGAATCGAGGCGATCAGCAGTTCGGCCCGCTCCGGCCTGCGCCCACCCACCTCGCGCGCCGATCTGTGGTATCTGGCCCGTGCTGCCAAACAGGCCCTCGACGGCACGACGTCGGAACGCAATCGCGTGCCGCCCGAGGGTGCGCTGAAATGGGCACTCGATCAGACCGGTGTCGATGCAGTAGTATGCCTGACAACACGTTCCGCCAATCTCGCTGCCAATGCGCGGCTGGCAGGACTTGAAGCACGATCCGGGAGCCCCCAGCTCTCCGGCAGGGATTTACCAGGAGCTCAATAATGACCACCCCCGCCCACGACGCCATCAAGGCCGCTGTCGAAAATAACGACATCGTGCTGTTCATGAAGGGCACACCGGTCTTCCCGCAATGCGGTTTTTCCTCTGTGGTCGCGCGCGTTCTCGACCATCTCCAGGTCGAGTTCGAAAGCGTCAACGTGCTTGAGGATGCCGATATCCGTCAGGGTATCAAAGACTTCTCCAACTGGCCGACCATCCCCCAGCTTTACGTCAAGGGTGAGTTCGTTGGTGGTTGCGACATCATCAAGGAAATGTTCGAGAGCGGCGAATTGCAGACCTATCTCAAGGACAAAGGCGTGCTTGAAAGCGCCTGATCACAAAAGGGCCGCCATGACAGATCGTCCAGACCGTCCCATCCTGCAGCCCGGAATCGATCATCCGCTGGAATTGCGGCAGATCGACCAGCCCGTACACATTCGCGTCGGCGACGAGCGGCTCGCCGCCCGGGCCGACGCGCTGGAATTGCGCGAGCATGTTTATCCGCCCGTGCTCTATGTTCGCCGCAGCGATATCGCGCCGCGCTTCCTGCAACGCTCAATGCACACCAGCTGGTGCCCCTATAAGGGCAAGGCCAGCTATTTCCATATCCGGCTCCAGGACGGCGGCCTGCTGGAGAATGCGGCCTGGAGCTATGAAAGCCCCTTCGCCCATATTGCCGCGATCAAGGACCGGCTCGCCTTCTATCCCGACAAGGTGAGCGTTGAATTGCTGCAAGCTTCCCCGGCCGCTCCGGCCTAGGTGATCTGGCGGCCCGGGCGGGCCCGGCCTTGCGCGCCGCAGAAGCTTCAAAACACGAGGTCCCGCGCGCGCTGTTCCGCAGTCTAGCGCTGCGCCAGGTCCTGACGGGCGGGTTCATTCCAGTCCCAGGCACGCTGATCGAGCGGGTTGAGCACGATGACACGCCCGCCCGCGGGCACGCCGAGTTCTTCAAAACCGAAACCCAGCTGAACCCCCCAGGGCAGTTCCCGCACACAGCGATCAGGCTGATGCCGCGTCAGGCTCACGGTATAGATGTCGCGATCATATTGCTCGACATCAATGGTGAAGTCGGCGCGCGAGGTACAGCCCTGCGTGTCGGCATGGACGACCAGAATGTCGTCATCAATCACCCGCCAATAGACCACCGGCTCGAGATCGGGATCGACCTGCGGCGCTTGCCGGCGCGTCCCCGGCAGGGAGACATCGGCCAGATTGACCTGCGGCATGTGGATGACCGGCAGGGACGGCATGGCCGGCAGTGACGCCATCAGACCGGCTCGCGCCACCGGTTCGGGATCGGCTGTTGTAGAACAGGCGGCGCAGCCAAGCGCGGCGCCGAGTGCGGCCAGAACGAATTTGCGCATGAAGTATCCCCCAAGGAAGCTGCCAGGCCTTCCAGTCCGCCAAGCCCGAACTGAAACACTTTGTTAATCAAACGCAATATCGGGGCCAGTTCCCTGCGACAGGAGCATCGCCGATGCTCCGCACTGCGCCGCCAATTCTGATCGCCCAGCAAAAAGGCCGCCCGGCATAACCGGACGGCCTGATCGATAACTGGATACGGGTATCGCTTACGAGGAGTAGAACTCGATCACGAGATTTGGTTCCATCTGAACCGGGTAAGGCACTTCAGCGAACTCGGGAACCCGCACGAAGGTGACCTTCATGCCTTTGGTGTCGAGATCGAGATAATCAGGAATGTCGCGTTCCGGGCTTTCCAGCGCTTCGAGCACCAGGGCCATCGAACGCGAACGTTCACGCACTTCAACCACATCGCCGGTCTTGCAACGGTAGGACGCGATATTGACGCGCTTGCCATTGACCATGACATGGCCGTGATTGACGAATTGACGGGCCGCGAAAACGGTCGGGACGAATTTGGCGCGATAGACCAGCGCATCGAGGCGCGATTCCAGCAGACCGATCAGGTTCTCGGCAGCATTGCCCTTGCGACGCGAAGCTTCGTCAAAGGTGCGGCGGAACTGCTTTTCGGTGATATTGCCGTAATAGCCTTTCAGCTTCTGCTTGGCGCGCAGCTGAAGGCCGAATTCGGAGACCTTGCTCTTGCGACGCTGACCATGCTGGCCAGGACCGTAAGAACGTGAATTGACAGGAGATTTAGGACGGCCCCAAAGGTTTTCACCCATGCGGCGGTCAATTTTATACTTCTGATTATGACGTTTTGACATGTTCTCTCTATCGATGCGGCCCGGTGTACCTCCCTCAAGGTCCACGATTAAAACGGCGGTTCACGCATCGTCCCGTTGGGGTTGATCCACACAGAGCAAGGCTCCGGCGAGGGAAAAGGGGTTCTAGCCGTGTGGGGGCGAATGTCAATGGCTGTGGGCGGCGGGGGTGTGAGGCGTCGGCAAGCCCGCGGGCGACAAAGCCACTTTCCCCAACGCCGCAAATGCGGCACACCGTCTCCAGCCCCTGGGGAGCCGGCCTTTGCTATTCAATTCGATCGAGTTTTTGTTTCTCTTCCTGCCTGCGACGCTGGCGATCTATTATATCGCGCGGCGCTTTGCCGGACACCAGGCGGCGCTGGCGCTGCTGACGCTGGCCTCGCTGGTCTTCTATGGCTGGTGGAACGCGAACTATCTGGCGCTTCTGCTCGGCTCGATCATTGTCAATCACGGCTTCGGCATCGTGATCCGCAATCGCGGGTCCCAGCCCTGGCTGGCGATCGGCATTGTCTTCAACCTGGCCCTGATCGGCGTCTATAAATACGCCGACTTCTTCGTCGCCAACACCAATGCGGTGACCGGGCTCGATCTGCCGCTGGCGCATCTGGCACTGCCGCTGGCGATTTCCTTCTTCACCTTCCAGCAGATCAGCTATCTGGTCGATGTCGCGCGCAATCATGCCAGCCCGGGCAGCCTGGTGAAACACGCGCTCTTCGTCTCCTTCTTCCCGCAATTGATTGCCGGCCCGATCATTCGCCACAAGGAGATTGCCGACCAGTTCGACGATGCCTCGCGCAAGGACAAGCTGTCCGACAATCTCGGCGTCGGCTTCACCATTTTCGCCCTCGGTCTGGCCAAGAAAGTCCTGCTCGCCGACAATCTCGAGCCCTTTGCCTCGAGCGGGTTCGACATTGCCGCCCATGGCGGTGAAGTCGGGGCACTGGCAGCCTGGACCTCGACCCTGTGCTACGCCTTCCAGATCTTCTTCGATTTCTCCGGCTATTCCGACATGGCGCTCGGCCTGGCGCGGATGTTCGGCTTTCACATCCCGGCCAATTTCAACGCGCCCTATCGCGCCACCTCCATCGTCGATTTCTGGCGTCGCTGGCACATCACCCTGTCACGTTTCCTGCGCGACTATCTCTACATCCCGCTCGGCGGCAACCGGAAGGGCGAGACCCGGCGCTGGGTCAATCTGTTTATCGTCATGCTGCTTGGCGGGCTCTGGCACGGGGCGGCCTGGACTTTTGTTGTCTGGGGCGGGTTGCACGGGCTGGGCCTGGCCTGGTGTCACTGGATCGACAGCAAATTCCCGAACGGGCTCTTCCCGAAGCCGATGAAATTCCTCGCCCCCCTGCTCACCTTCGCCTTTGTCAGCTTCGCCTGGATCTTCTTCCGGGCCGACAGTTTTGCTGCCGCCAGCGAGATGTTGGCCGGCATGGCCGGGCTCAACGGGCTGGGCGAGAATGTCGGCGACGAACCTTTCATCGCGATCATCGTCAGCCTGGCCATCATCTGGGCGCTGCCCGACACGATTTCGGCGGTGTCGCGCCATCTCGACCCGCGCACCCTGGCGGGACAGGAAGACCGGCTGCAAAAGGGCTGGCGCTGGTCGGCCAGCACCACCAGCGCGATCCTGATCGCCAGCCTCTTCTTCATCGCCATCATCAATTCCTGGACCGTCGCGGAGTTCATCTATTACCGCTTCTGACACCCCCAAACCCGGCGCTGCCAGGCGCCTGGCCCACTATGCGCGGCTGTTTGCGGCCACGCTGATGGTCTGGCTTGTCGGCTTTGGCGGTTTCACCCTGGTGGTGGATCCCTATGAGATCGCGCCCTGGATCTCGATTGCGGGCGTCAACGCCCGCCGCACCCGCGCGCATGAGGACGGCTACCGCGTCCATGTCGGCCACCGCCTGCTGACCGGCGAGGCCGGCACGATCACCCTGGGCAGTTCGCGGGTTATGGACGGTTTTCCGCGCGATCTGCCCGACTGGCCCGGCGGCTATGAAAACCTGGCCATGGCCGGCACCTCGGCCTTCGAACTGGCCCGCGCCAGCGCCCTCGCCGCGCGCAATGACGCGATCAATTGCGTCGTGATCGGTGTCGATCTGCGCGAATTCTCCACCGACACCAATACCCAGGCGACCTACTGGATCACGCCGATGGCCGGCGGTTCGCAGATCGCAGCCCTGGCGAAGATGGCCCTGTCGCCAAGCGCTTTTGCCCGGGCCCTGCAGACTGTCGACGATAATCGCACCGGCGGCTCGGATGAGCGCTGGGAACAGGCCTATGCCGAGGCCGGTCTGCCGGCACGGTTCGAGGAAGAGCTGGCCAAGCGCTATCGCTATTACGCCTCGTTCGAATACGACCCCGAGCGCGTCGCCTTCCTGTTCCGCGGCATTGATGCCCTGCTCGCCTCGGGCAAGCAGATCGTGGTTTTCATCCACCCGGTCCATGCCTGGTATGAGGAAGCGCGCCAGCGTGCCGGAGCCGGCCCCGCCGAGATCGCCCTGCGCCGCGACATCGCGGCCCAGATTGCGGCGCGCGGCGTCACGCCAGAGGCCAACCAGGCCTGTTTCGATGGTCCGGCCCTGCAAGCCTGGGATTTCGGTGGCTTTTCTGCGCCGGCTCGAACCGCGCCGCCCGCCGCTGATGGTTCGGCGCCAAGCCCCTGGTATTACGTGCCCTCGCACTACCGTCCGGCGCTGGGCCAGGCAATCCTGGACCGGCTTGCCGGACACAGCGATGTGGGACAGGTCGGCGAGGATTTCGGACGCCGCCTGACGCCGGACACGCTGGAGGCCGCCCTCGACGCCTTCCAGGCCGGCCGGGAGGCCTGGCTGCAATCGCAGACGCCATGGGAAGTGCACGCGGCGCAGGCCTTTGACGGTTTTGATGCCAATCCGCCAGAGCCCGAAGCGGGACCGCGGGCCTTCCTGACCCGCACTGATCATGTCGATCTGGAACGCGATGTGCGGCGCATTGAGGATGAACATAGCGCCGCACGCTAGCGGATCACTTTTCCTGCACCGTGCGCGCCTTGCCGCGCCCCATCGCCAGCGCCTTCACACAGCCACGGAAGGTGCGCACTTCCTGGGTGGTCCAGCGGCCGCGCACGAAGGCGGCGCGCAGGTTTTGCACCATGAGCGGTGTCTTGTCGGGCGGGTAGAAAAAGCCGGAACGTTCCAGCTCGGCTTCAAAATGCTCGAACATGCCCTCGAGATCGAAACGCGAGGCGACATCGGAGACCGGGTCGAACACGGCCGGAGCGCCCTCCTCGGCCATCCACTCATAAGCCAGGATACCGACGGCCTGACCCAGATTAAGCGATGAGAAACTGCGGTCTACCGGCAGGGTGATGATGACATCAGCCAGGGCGACCGCATCATTGAGCAGACCGCCCTTTTCACCGCCGAACAGAATGCCGACCGTCTCGCCCGCCGCGATCGCGGCGCGGGCATCGGCCATGCCCTCGCGCGCCGTCATCACCGGCTTCTCCATGCCGCGCGGCCGCGCGGTCGTCGCATAAAGCCTTGTGAAACCCCCAACCCCCGCCGTCAGATCATCGACCAGCCGGGCATTGCCGAGCACAGGCGATCCGACCGCCATCGAGACCGCCTTGGGATTGGGCCATTCATCGCGCGGCGCGACCAGCACCAGATCGGACAGGCCGAAATTGCCCATCACCCGCGCCGCCGCACCGATATTCTCGCCCAATTGCGGGTGAACGAGGATGAAGGAGGGCGCAGCGGTCGCTTGGGTCATGGAGCAGGGCCTTCACCTTGGGGCGCGCCAATGCTAGAGAGCGCGCAAATCAGAATACAGGGCCATACCTAGCGCCTTACACACCCGTCCGAAAAGAAAGCACCACACCATGGCGAAGATCAAAGTCGATACCCCTGTCGTCGAGCTCGATGGCGATGAGATGACCCGCATCATCTGGCAGCTGATCAAGGACAAGCTGATCCTGCCCTATCTCGACATTGATCTGAAATATTACGATCTCTCGATCCAGAAGCGCGACGAGACCGACGACCAGATCACGGTTGATTCGGCGGAAGCCATCAAGAAATACGGCGTCGGCATCAAATGCGCCACGATCACGCCGGATGAAGCACGCGTCGAGGAATTCAGCCTCAAGAAAATGTGGCGCTCGCCCAATGGCACGATCCGCAACATCCTTGGCGGCGTTGTCTTTCGCGAGCCGATCGTCATCTCCAACGTACCGCGCCTGGTGCCCGGCTGGCAGCGCCCGATCGTGATCGGCCGTCACGCCTTTGGCGACCAGTACAAGGCGACCGATTTCCTCGTCCCGTCCGCCGGCAAGCTGACGATGACCTTCCAGCCATCGGATGGTTCCGAGCCGATCCAGCGCGAAGTGTTCGATTTCCCGAGCGCCGGTGTCGCCATGGGCATGTATAATCTGGATGATTCCATCCGCGATTTTGCCCGTGCCAGCCTGAATTACGGCCTGCAGCGCGGCTGGCCGGTCTATCTGTCGACCAAGAACACGATCCTGAAAGCCTATGATGGCCGCTTCAAGGACCTGTTCCAGGAAATCTTCGACGCCGAGTTCAAGGACGCCTTTGCCGCCAAGGGCATTTCCTACGAACACCGCCTGATCGACGACATGGTCGCCGCGGCGATGAAATGGTCCGGCGGTTTCGTCTGGGCGTGCAAGAATTATGATGGTGATGTCCAGTCCGACACCGTCGCCCAGGGCTTTGGCTCGCTCGGCCTGATGACGTCCGTGCTGATGTCGCCCGATGGCTCCGTCGTCGAGGCCGAGGCCGCTCACGGCACCGTCACGCGTCACTATCGCCAGCATCAGCGCGGCGAGCAGACCTCGACCAATCCGATCGCCTCGATCTTTGCCTGGACCCAGGGCCTGTCGCATCGCGGCCGGATGGACGGCAATGAAGCGCTGATGGCCTTCGCCGCCAAGCTGGAAGACACCATCATCAAGACGGTGGAAGCCGGTTTCATGACGAAGGATCTCGCCTTGCTGGTCGGCGACCATCAGGGCTGGCTGTCGACCCAGGGCTTCCTCGACAAGATCGATGAGCGCTTCCAGGTGGCGATGGCCTGATTCACCTCGCAAAATCCAATTGCCGGACGGGCGTCGACACCTTGGTGACGGCGCCCGTTTTGTATTGTCAAAACCTGTGGCATCGGGCAAGAATCGACGCGTTATCAGCAGGCAGGTGCCAGGTTTGACCGTCACATACGAGTTTTTCCCCGAGGATCAGATCTGCGTCTGGAGCATGAGCGGGCGGCTGACCATTGACACGATGGTTGCCGGCGTCCGGGCCGCGCGCGCCGATCCACGCTGGTCAAATGATTATGATTTTCTGACCGTGATGACCGATGCCAGTCTGGGCGATGTTTCAGCCCAGGATACAGCCGAGCTTGTCCATCACCTCGCCGCCCTCGACACGCCCCGCACAGATGGCAAGGGCAAGCGCGCTGCGGTCGTGTGCAGCGATGAGGTCGCGGCCGGCCTGCTGACCTATTACGAGCTTCACTCCCGGACCGAACGCATGACTGATGAGCGTTATTTCCGCTCCGAAGCCGCCGCCCGCGCCTGGTTGGCCCAGCGCGAAGCGTAAAGCCAACCGCCTTCGAACAGGGCGAACGACCAGCACCGCGCTATCACCGCACACAGGCAGCAGGCTTGCGCCGTCCCCGGACTCGCTCATAGATGCAGATTGAACCGGGTTCGCTTGGGGGCGGCATGCACACAACCACAGAGATCGAACACGAGAGCAATCTGTGTGTCTGGCGCGTCAATGGCCGCGCCGAACTCGAACCGCTGCAGGCCGCCTATCTGGAACGCTTCGACCTGCCGGGCTGGTGGCCGGGCATTCTCAATCTCAGCATACTCACCGACACCCGGCTGGACTTGTTCAATCCTGGTGAAGCGGAAAAATTGATGCGTTTCATGGCCATCGCCGCCGCCAAGCATGGCGTTGGTGACGGTTTTTTCGCGGCCATCGCCTGCGCGGATCCTGATAGCCGGACCTTGTTGAGCTATTGGGATCGCCGCGCACCGGCGGGAATGTCAGGGGAAAACCGGACCTTTGCCGACGAGAAGACGGCCCGCGCCTGGCTCGCCGGTCAGGTCTGACGCTTGAGCGTCACGAAGACTTCCGCCTCGATCACCCAGCGCACACCGTCGAAACGCCATTTGGCGAAATAGCGGCCGGTATAGCGGATCGAAAACCCTTCGCTTGACCAGGCTCCGCGCCAGCGCCCGGTCTCCGCGGCCAGCTCGCCATCCTCACCGATCTCGATGCGGGCCGGTGAGCGCACATAGGTGACATCCGGCATATTGGTAAAAATGGACTGCCAGGCCTGAAGCTGCGCTTCGCGGCCCTCGATCAGAACCGCATCATCACCGGGCACCAGCGTGGCCGCCTCGGCCAGGACCGCAGCGATCGCATCCAGATCGCGCTCGGCCAGTGCCGCGTTGAAATCACTGCGGGCCGCGGCGACAGCGCGCGCAGCAAGCTTGTCGCCGAGCAATTGCACATCGCCGCCAGGGGCTGTTCGCGAAGGCCTGGCCATCACGAAGCGAGTGCGGCGCGGATCGCGTCCAGTCCCGCCTGGGCCTTGTCACCATCGGGACCGCCGGCCTGGGCGAAATCCGCGCGGCCGCCGCCGCCCTTGCCGCCGACGGGCGCAGCACCGGCACGCACCAGCTCCACCGCCGAGAAGCGCTCGACCAGATCGCCGGTGACACCGACCGCCAGCGCCGCCTTGCCCTCATTATTGGAGATGAAGGCGGCGATGCCCGAACCCATTTGCGCCTTGGCCTCATCGATCAGGCCGCGCAAATCCTTGCCGCCGACGCCCTCGACCACGCGGCCGATAAATTTGATGCCGGCGATCTCTTCCGGTCCCGCCGGAGCACCGGCAGCACCGCCGCCCATCGCCAATTGCTTCTTCGCCTCGGCGAGCTGGCGCTCGAGCTTCTTGCGCTCATCGATCAGGCTGGCGACCCGCGCCGGCAAGTCCGCCGGTGGCGTCTTGAGCGCATCGGCAGCAGCACGGCCAAAGCCGATCTGTTCTTCCATATAGAGCCGGGCGGCCTCGCCGGTCAGGCCTTCAATCCGGCGCACGCCGGACGCGACCGAGCTGTCGGCGACGATCTTGAACAGGGCGATATCGCCGGTGCGGGCAACATGCGTGCCGCCGCACAGCTCGACCGAATAGGCCTTGTCGCCGCCATCCAGCGCCTGGCCCATCGCCAGCACGCGGACCGTCTCGCCATATTTTTCGCCGAACAGGGCCAGCGCCCCGGCCTCGATGGCCGCGTCGGGGGTCATTTCCCGCGTCGAGACAGCGAGATTCTGGCGGATGACCGCATTGACCTGGGCCTCGACGGCGGCCAGCTCGGCCGGACTGATCGGCTTGTTCTGACTGAAATCGAAACGCAGCCGGTCCGGCCCGACATAGGAGCCCTTCTGCGCCACTTGCGGCCCGAGCACATCGCGCAGGGCCGCATGCAAAAGGTGGGTCGCGGAGTGATTGGCGCGTGTGGTGGTGCGGCGCGCCGTATCGACCTTGAGCACGGCGCTGTCGCCGAGCGTGATCTCGCCGCGTTCGAGCACACCGATATGGGCATGCATGTCGCCGCCGCGCTTTTGCGTATCGGTGACGCGGAAGACCGCGCCATTCTCGAACTCGATCAGACCGCTATCGCCTGCCTGGCCGCCGGATTCGCCATAGAAAGGCGTCGCGTCGAACACCAGCTCGCCGCTCTGGCCATGGCCGAGCGCCTTGGCCTGTTTCGCATCGGCGACGATCGCGGCCAGCTTGCCGCGGCCTTCCTCGCCATCATAGCCAAGGAATTTCGAGGCACCGGCCTTGTCCCGGACGGCGAACCACACCTCGGCCGGCGCGGCCTGGCCGGAAGAGAATTTACTGGCGCGTGCATCGCTGCGCTGCTTGTCCATCGCGGTCTCGAAACCGGCCTCGTCCACCGTCATGCCCTTGGCGCGCAGGGCGTCCTGGGTCAGGTCGAGCGGGAAGCCATAAGTGTCGTAGAGCTTGAAGGCGGTATCACCGGGCAGGACAGCACCGTTGGACAGGCCGGCGGTGGCCTCTTCAAGCAGGCCGAGCCCGCGGCCCAGCGTTGTCTGGAAGCGCTCTTCCTCCATGCGCAGCGTGTCCTCGAGCATGGGCTGGGCCTGGACGAGTTCAGGATAGGCCTCGCCCATCTCGAGTTTCAGCGCCTCGACCAGTTTCCACATCACCGGCTCGGTCGCGCCGAGCAGGTGCGCATGGCGCATGGCGCGGCGCATGATGCGGCGCAACACATAGCCGCGGCCCTCATTGGACGGGCTGACACCATCGGCCATCAGAAAACAGGTCGAACGCAAATGATCGGCGATCACCCGGTGGCTGGCCAGGGCCGTGCCTTCCGCCTTGATGCCAAGCACGCTTTCGCCGGCGCGGATCAGATTGGCGAACAGGTCGATCTCGTAATTATTATGCTTGCCCTGCAGGATGGCGGCGATGCGTTCCAGCCCCATGCCGGTGTCGATCGAGGGTTTGGGCAGATTGACCCGCTCATCCGCGGAAATCTGCTCATACTGCATGAAAACCAGATTCCAGATCTCGATGAAACGGTCGCCATCCTCATCGGGCGAGCCGGGAGGCCCGCCAGGGATGTCGGCACCATGATCGAAGAAGATCTCGGAACACGGACCACACGGGCCGGTATCACCCATCGACCAGAAATTATCCGAAGTGGAAATCGAGATAATGCGATCATCGGTGAGGCCGGCAATCTTGCGCCAGAGGATGCGCGCTTCCTCGTCTTCGGAATAGACCGTGACCAGCAGACGGTCGGCCGGCAGACCATATTCCTTCGTCACCAGCTCCCAGGCATGATGGATCGCCTTTTCCTTGAAATAATCGCCGAAGGAGAAATTCCCCAGCATTTCGAAGAAGGTATGGTGGCGCGCGGTATAGCCGACATTGTCGAGATCATTATGCTTGCCGCCGGCGCGGACGCATTTCTGGGACGAAGTGGCGCGGGTGTAGGGACGCTTTTCCTTGCCGGTGAAGACATTCTTGAACGGGACCATGCCGGCATTGACGAAGAGCAAGGTCGGATCATCCTGCGGCACCAGCGGGCTGGAAGGGACGATCTCATGGCCATTGCGGCCAAAGTAGTCGAGGAATGTTGCCCGGATATCGCGCAAGCTGGCCATCATATCATCCTGTATCGCATCGTCTTTGCGGCGCCCGGCCGAAGCCGCTGCGTTAGCAGTTTTCAGGAGATATGGAAACGCGGCCGCCTGCGCAAGGCGAGAGCTGGAGCGAGGCCGAAACCGCCGGGGCGCACAGCCGAGTCTCAGGTCTGGGCGGGCCCGGCGCTATCAAACCGGCGGAAGCCGCGATGTGCCTGCAGGTCCTCGGCCCAGTCCGGCGACAAGCCCAGGGCGATCAAGGCGGCTTCGATGTTGTCGACCACGGTGCGCGGTTCGCGCATCTGGACATGCCCGCGGGTAAACTCCCACCAGAGACGGATATCTGCGCGGACATGATCGCCCATGACCCAGGCGGACAGGACGGCCGTTTGATCGTCGCGCATCCGGATCGCCTCGATATAGCTGTCAGCAAGATGGCTGATATCCTCGACATCGATCGCTGCCAGCGAGGCATCTGGCTTGAAAAACACCACTTCCCGGTCGCCAAAGCGATAGAAGTCACGATCAATGTAGAGGCGGGATAGCGCCCCGAGCTCTTCGCGCCGGACTGTGCCGCTGAATTCTATGAGCCGGATCTCGCGCTGCTGATCCTGCAGTATTTGGATAGGCATCCGCGGCATTCCTCCCTTCAGGAATACGAAAGACCGAGCGCCCGAAAGGGGAGCCCGGTCTCGGCCGGACAATGTCCAGCGTCGTTTTGTCACATACCACGGTTAACCAAGGGTGACCGGGCCGGCTGTGTCCAGCCCGGGCAGATCCGGTCAGCCGGCGACCGCCTCGTCTTCTTCCAGATCCTTGCCGACCAGCAGCACGTCGGCGATGAGGCCGGCATTGGCGCGGACTTTCGCTTCGATTTCCTTGGCCATGGCCTGATTGGCGATCATGAATTTTCGGGCATTTTCACGGCCCTGGCCGATGCGTTCCGAATTATAGGAATACCAGGAACCGGATTTTTCAATGATGTCACCCTTGACGCCAAGATCGATCAGCTCGCCCATTTTCGAAATGCCTTCGCCATAGAGAATGTCGAATTCAACCTCGCGGAAGGGCGGTGCGACCTTGTTCTTGACGACTTTGACCCGGGTCTGGTTGCCGATCACTTCATCACGATCCTTGATCGCGCCAATGCGGCGGATATCGAGCCGGACCGAGGAGTAGAATTTCAGCGCATTGCCGCCGGTCGTGGTCTCGGGGCTGCCAAACATGACACCGATCTTCATCCGGATCTGGTTGATGAAAATGACCATGCATTTCGACTTCGAGATCGAGCCGGTCAGCTTGCGCAGGGCCTGGCTCATCAGACGGGCCTGGAGACCGGGCAGGCTGTCGCCCATCTCGCCTTCGAGCTCGGCGCGCGGTGTCAGGGCGGCGACCGAATCGATGACCAGCACATCAATCGCACCGGAACGCACCAGTGTATCGGCAATTTCGAGCGCCTGCTCACCGGTATCAGGCTGCGAGACCAGGAGTTCGGCGACATCAACGCCGAGCTTGCCGGCATAGACCGGATCGAGCGCGTGTTCGGCATCGATGAAGGCGCAGACGCCGCCGAGCTTTTGCCCCTCGGCGATCGTGTGCAGCGCCAATGTCGTCTTGCCCGAGCTTTCCGGGCCGTAGATCTCGATGATCCGGCCCTTGGGCAGGCCGCCAATGCCGAGCGCGATATCCAGCCCGAGCGAGCCGGAAGAAATCGCCTCGATCTCCATCGCCGGCTTGGCGCCGAGCTTCATGACCGAGCCCTTGCCGAAGGCCTTGTCGATCTGGCCCAGAGCGGCCTCGATCGCTTTTTTCTTGTCCATACCTGAATCGTTCACGAGTCGAATCGCGCCCTTGCTCATATCGATATTCCCTTATTTCACGCCCCTCGGTCACGGGCAACCGAGACACAACGTACCAGTTTTGTTCCGGAACACAAGCGGAACATTTATGGTTAACAAAACGGAACGAAAAGCCATCGCTTCGGCTTTGACTTGGCGGACCGGCGGCGAATGCCTATCTTCGCAGGGATGACCCTGCGCCATATTTTTCGCCTCATCGCGATTGCGTCCGTCCTGGCTGGCTGTGGCCAGGCGGCCCGGCCCGTCGGAATCGATTCGGTCGACGCATTGCGGGCCCGTGGCAGCCTCGTGGTTTTGACCCTGGAAGGGCCTACCAGCTATCTGGCCGGCGAAGACGGCCCCAGCGGCTATGAGGTCGATCTCGTGCGGGCCTTCGCGGCCCATCTCGGTGTCGAGGCGCAATTCGAGACGCGCCCGTCAATCGCCGCGATGACAGCGGCGCTCGCCAATGGCGAGGGCGATATTGCTGCGGCCGGGTTGACGGTCACGCCGGCGCGCCAGGCGCGCATCTTGTTCGGCCCCTCCTACAAGACGGTGACCGAGCAACTGGTCTGCCATAATGGTGGCCCGGCGCCGACCTCGATCGAGGATCTCGGCCGGGCCCGCATCGTGGTGCTGGCGGGGTCGAGTTATCTGGAAAGCCTGCAGGCCCTGCCCGCTCGCCGTGAGGCGCTGCGCTGGACCGAGCGCGCCGGCGGCTCGGCCATGCCTTTGCTCGAAGCCGTCGATTCCGGTGAATTCGATTGCACCATCGCCGATTCGCACCTGGCCGATTTCGCCCGGCGCCGCCATCCCGACCTGGTCGTGGCGATGGATATGGGCGGCGAGGAATCCCTGGCCTGGGCCTATTCCGGGCAAGTCGAGGGGTTGGGCGATGTTCTGACCGGCTGGTTCAGCCAGATCCATGAAGGCGATCTGCTCGAACGGCTGGACGAGATCTGGTTCGGCCAGTTTGGCGATTTCAACTATGTCGACGTCTCCAGCTTCGTCGACCGGGTGGAGACCCGTCTGCCGCATTATGAGCACTGGTTCGAACTGGCGGCAGAACGGACCACATTCGACTGGGACCTGCTCGCCGCCCAGGCCTATCAGGAATCGCACTGGGACCCGGACGCGGTGAGCGATACCGGCGTGCGCGGCCTGATGATGCTGACGCTGTCGACCGCCGAACGCGTCGGCGTCGAGGACCGCACCGATCCGCGCCAGAGCATTGCCGGCGGCGCGGCCTATCTGGAAGACCTGTATCAACGCGTCCCCAGCGGCGTGACCGGCGAGGACCGCATCTGGTTTGCCCTCGCTGCCTATAATATCGGCATGGGCCACATGTATGACGCCCGCGCCCTGGCCGAACGCCAGGGGCTGGACAAGGATAGCTGGGACGATCTCGCCAGAGTGCTGCCCCTCCTGTCCGACCCGGCCCATTATCGTGATCTGCGCTATGGCTATGCCCGCGGCCAGGAACCGGTGCGTTATGTCCAGAAAGTTCGCGAATACCGCGCCCTGCTCAATGCGCAGGGGATTTGAAAGCGAGCCTGGCTGCCCGCCTCGCGAGGCCGTCACCAGCTCCGCCCCGGACTGAAGTCCGGCGCACCTCTTCTATCAAGGACGAGGAGGAGACAGGCGATGCGACAGGGATAATCACCCTCCTCTTCCTTGATGGAAGAGGTGGCCGCGAAGCGGTCGGAGCTGATGAGGATGGCGGGCACAGCGGTGCCCGATTTGCCCGCTTATCCCCCACCCCCAACAATTACCCCACGTCATCCCGGCGAAGGCCGGGACCTCGACGTGACAGGCGCGGAACCCGGTCGTTCGAGGTCCCGACTTGCGTCGGGATGACGAATTTTTGGTGATGTTATCCCCACCCCCTCGCGCCTGGCGCATAATCGCCTCGTTCCGGTTGCACGGGAGGCGTGAGCTCAGTCACTTGCGGCGATCGGGAGCGTGGAGCTCGTCCGGGCAGAGGGGTGACATCCCGAGCCCCGGCGTGGCCACCGGAGAGGAAGGCGGCACAAAGCTCGACCGTTTACTCCACTCCGGTTTCGAGACGGGGGCCGCAAGGCGTCCGAGCAAATCTCCACGTGCGGGACGTCACGGATGTCTCAACTACTTAACTGCGCAAACCGGCATTCGCCGGCGTCCCGCACACCTCCCAATACGGGGGGACCACTCAAACCTCCAGCGGCAAGCCGCGTGGAGTTTTTGGCGTGCGATCAGCTCTTTTCGGCCCGTTTCACCATCTCCTGCTTCACCTTCTCGGCCAGCTGGGTCAGCGTAAACGGCTTGGGCAGGAAGGAGACTTCATGTTCTTCCGACAGCGTCTTGGAGAATTCCTCGGCGGCATAGCCGGAGATAAAGACGACACGGGTATCGGTGAGCATATGCCGCGCCTTTTGCAGCAGACCGGGACCGTCGAGCCCCGGCATCACAACATCGGAGAGGAGAAGGTCAAAGCCTTCGGTATCATCCTCGAGGATCTCATAGGCTTCTTCGCCATCGCAGGCCTCGACCACATCATAGCCGCGCTTGACCAGTGTCTTGGCGGCGATATTGCGCACCGCATCCTCGTCCTCGACCAGCAGGATACGGCCATGGCCGGAGAGGTCTGACGGGGCCGGTTCGACGGTGCGCGCTTCCTCGGCCTGTTTGAATTCGGCGGTCTCCGCCTCGCTCGGCACGTGGCCGGGCAGATAAATGGTGAAAGTCGTACCCTTTCCGACTTCCGAATTGGCAAACAGGAAACCGCCCGATTGCTTGACGATGCCGTAGACGGTCGCCAGGCCCAAGCCGGTGCCCTTGCCGGCTTCCTTGGTGGTGAAGAAGGGTTCGAAAATCTTCTCCAGCGTCTCGGCATCCATGCCATGGCCTTCATCGCTGACGGCGATCGCCACCCAGGGGCCGGGCCGCGGATTGGGGCCGCCGGCCTTGCGGACTTCCTCGTCGGAGAGCACCGAGGTACGGATCACCAGCGAACCGCCGCCCTGGTCACGCATCGCGTCACGGGCATTGGCGGCCAGATTGATGATGGCAGTTTCCAGCTGGCCCTTGTCGACCTTGATCAACGGCACATCGCGGCCATGGATGATGTCGAGCCGCACCGTCTCCTCGACGATCTGGCGCAGCAGCACCGAGACGTCGGACAGGAGATCACCGATATCCATCGCTTCCATGCGGAAGGTCTGCTTGCGCGAGAAGGCGAGCAGTTTGCGCACCAGGCCTGCGGCACGCACCACGGTCTGGTTGATCGATTGCAGCTCGCCATAATCGGGATCGCCGACCGGATGGCGATTGAGCAATTCATCGCAATTGAGCCGCACGGCGGTGAGCAGATTGTTGAAATCATGTGCCACGCCGCCGGCCAGCTGACCGACCGCCTGCATCTTGTTGGCCTGGGAGAATTGCCGCTCGAGCTCTTTCCACGCGGTGACATCAATGATGTAGGCGACGCGCTTGCCGCCGCGGGCCGGGGCGAAGGCAAGGTGGACATAGGTCGCCGCCTCGCTTGCCAGCCGCGCCTCGGCCGGCTCCTTGCCGCCGGCCATGGCCGCAGCAAAGGCATCGGTGGCTGAACGGCCATCTTCCCAGTTGAAGATCTCGCGGAATTTGACCCCGGGGATCGCCTTGCCGCCCGACAGCTGCACCAGCGCCGGATTGACGTCCTCGATCATCGCGGTTTCCGGATCGGCGCCATCGAGGCGCACAACACCAAAGGGGGCATTGGCGAACATGTCGTCGAGCGTGCGCCCGGCCGGACGTGCCTCGCCCATCGACTGGGCAACACCCGGAGGCGAACCGGTCGACGACAGGCCATAGAGCACACCGCGTCCGATCGAAGGCTCTCCGGGTGCCCATTCAATTGCCACCACAACCGGGCTTTCAATACCGTCGCGGGCCCGCAGGCGGCAATCGATCCGTGTCACGCCTTCGCCGCCGCGCGTCTGCAGAACCAGTTTCGCCCCATCACCGGTGAGAACATCGCCGAGTGCCGGGAAGCCCTGTCCGTCAATCAGGCCGAGCCAGCCGCGCAGGGTCGCATTGCCCATCGCGATCTCGCCATTCGTGCGCAAGGAGAACAGCCCGACCGGCGCGTGCTGCGACCAGTCCGCCATGGACGAGGCCTGGCCCATCGAGCGATCACCGACCGGCGTCAGCCGCCACAGGATCATCTGGCCGGCCTGCGGCAGGGCTTCGAGGTGGTATTGGCCAATTGCACCATCGGCCAGCTCGAGCGGCGGAAGCAATTCGCAAGCGCCCTCGCCGCGAGCTGCGGCCCGGGCCAGGCGATAGACCGCGCCATCGCCGCCACCGGCGCCGGCCCAGATCCGGTCAATGCCGGGAATACCGAAGCTCTGCCCGAAGCCCGCCGTTGCCCGGGCCAGGTCACGATAGGCCGTGTTGGCCCAGCGTGCCGCGCCGCGCTGATCGGTCATCAGGACCGGATCGGGAAAGGCCTCCATCGCCTGGCCGGCCAGCATGGCAGGGCTGGGCGCCTGGTTCTGATTGATCCGCTTGCGCATGCTGCGCCCGGCCGTTTCGCCGGCGGCAATGGCGTAGAGCACCAGAAAGCCGATCGCCGCCAGGCCCGAAAGCAAGACAAAGCCCTGCCAGCCGTCATGGCCAGCGGCGAACAGGGCCGCCAGCGCAGCCAGCACGACGATGAAGACGCAGACCCAGAAAGCGACGCGGCCAAAAGGCTTCGACCAGAAGGATTTACGCTCAGCGGCTTGCTGGGCGGCGGTATCATGGGCGGGCAGTTCAGCCATGGGAGGCTCCAGCACGAATCAGAAAGCTCGGGGTATAGACTACTCGCTCGAAGCGTATTGTGCGCGACCGCGTGAAAGCGACAGCACATAACCGATAATCTTGGCCACGGCCTGGAAGTGATCGACCGGGATTTCCTGGTCCAGCTCGGCTGTGGCGAACAGGGCCCGGGCCAGGGGCGGATCCTCGACGATCGGAATATCATGCTCCTTCGCCATGTCGCGGATCCGCAGGGCCACCTCGTCAATGCCAAGGGCGAGGCAGATCGGCGCCGCGGTCTTGCCCTGCTCATACAGCAGGGCGACAGCATAATGGGTCGGATTGGTGATGATCACGGTCGCCTCGGGCACCCGCGCCATCATGCGGCGCTGCGAGCGCTCATGGCGCAGCTGACGCAGCTTGGCCTTGACGTGCGGGTCCCCCTCGGAATTCTTGTGCTCGTCCTTGATCTCCTGCTTCGACATGCGATTGCGCTTCATGAAGCTCTGCTTCTGGAAGGCGAAATCGGCCGCCGCGATCATGGCGTAGACCACCAGGCAGGCGAGCATCAATTCGATCGAGATCTGACGCACCAGGACGAGTATGTCCGAGACGTCGAGTGCGGGCATGCCGGCCAGCAAATCGCGTTTCGGGTAGAGCACCACAAACACCGCCAACCCCACCAGCGCCATCTTGCCAATCCCCTTGAGGAAGTTGGCGACGCCTTGCGGTCCGAACACGCGCTTGAAGCCCTCGACGGGATTAATCTTGGACAGTTTGGGCTGCATCTTGTCGGTGGTGAAGATCATGCCCTGTTGCAGGTAATGCCCGGCGAAACCGGCGCCGGCGAGCACCAGGATCGGAACACCGACGATCACGGCGACATGCCAGGCGGTCTGCCGCATCATGCCCAGCACGGCATGGGGCTCGACGGCAAAGGCATCGGCCTGTTCGAAATATACCACCAGCGACCCCGCCAGATTCCGCGCCATCGCCGGAAACATGAAGCTGAGCAGGGCCAGGCCAGCCGCCAGGATGAACCAGCCGGGGATTTCCTGCGATTTGGCGACATCGCCCTTTTCGCGCGCATCATCGAGCCGTTTCTGGGTCGGCTCCTCGGTTTTCTGGCTTTCGTCTTCGCCTTCGGCCATCGTCTGCCCCTCAGTTCAGTTCAGTCGCGAATTGGCGCATGCGGTCGAGGAAAACCGCGCTCATCGCGCCAAGCGATATCGTCAGGATGAACAGGCCGACCATGATGTTTGACGGCATGGCGATGAAGAAGATCTGCGCCTGCGGCATCAGGCGCGAGAGCACGCCGAGCGCCAGATAGAAGACCAGTCCGAACACGATCATCGGGGCCGCGATCTGGATGCCGAGCCGGAAGGCATCGGTAAAGGCCTGCAGCGCCCAGGCCGCAGCATCGGCCATCGGCGGCAATTCGCCTGGCGGGAAAAGGAGATAGGAGTTCGTCGTCGTCAGCAGCAGGAGATGGTGCAGATTGGTCGAGAACATCAGGATCAGGAAGGTCAGATTAAGCAGGGTCGCGAAGATTGCCCCCTGCTGGCCCTGGGACGGATCGAAGGTCTGGGCAAAGGCGAGCCCGCTCTGCATGCCGATCACCTGGCCGGCGATTGCCGCCATCGCCATCAGCATTCGCGCAATTCCGCCGATCATCAGACCAATCAGCATTTCGCCGATCACCAGGCCTGCCATCGGGAGCGGCTCAGCCGGCATGGGCGGCAGGGCTGGCGAGATGATCGGACCGAGGATCAGCGCCACCAGCAAGGCGAAGGAGAGGCGGATCCGCATCGGTATGCTCGGTTCGGCAAAACCGGGCATCAGCATCAGAATCGACCCGACCCGCGCAAACACCAGCCCGGCGGCGAAGACCATCGCTGGCAGATCGGGAATCATGGATTGACGATCCGCTCGATCACCCCGGCCATAAAGGCGGACAAGAGCGCCCCCATCAGGGGCATGAAGATCAGCATGGAGACGAAAATGGCGATGATCTTGGGCACGAAGACGAGCGTCATCTCCTGAATCTGGGTCAGGGCCTGGAACAGGGCGATGACAATACCGACGGTCAGGCCGGTCAACATGATCGGTCCTGCCATGGCGAGAGTCAGCCAGATAGCATCGCGTGCAAAGTCGAGGACTTCAGGTCCGGTCACGTGTCAGGCCTCAGCCGGTCAAGAGAATCGCGGTTACGGTTAATTATCTTTACGCTTCGCCCGGGCACGTTAAGAAAGAGTCAATTCTTAACCATTTCGGGGATTGTCCGCCATGTCATTTCGATCATTCTTAACGGGTACAAGTGCGCTTGTTCTGCTCGCTGCCTGCTCGCCGCAGACCGCCGAAACCACCGCCCCGCCGCCCGCTGAAGCCGTCGAGACGGCAGCCGTCCAGACCGAGACCGAGCGGCTCAATGCCTGGTTCGACGAGCAGTTCGCCGCCGAGCTCGCCTTCTCGCCGGAGGGCAAGACCTATCTGGGCATGCTCGATGATCTGGAAGCCTATGGCCAGTGGGATGATCCCTCCGAAGCCGCCTTCCGGGCGGGGCTCCAGCGTGCCGCTGACCGCCTGCGCTACATGCAGGAGAACTTCGACTATGACGCCCTGACCCCGGAGGCTCAGGTCAGCTGGCGCTTTGCCGAATTCATCGCCGCCAACGACGCCCAGCAGGGCGAGTTCCGCGACCACAACTACACTTTCACCCAGTTCTTCGGCCCGCACACCGGCATGCCGACCCTGCTGATCGGCTATCACAAGGTGGAAAACCTCGATCAGGCCGAGGCCTATCTCAGCCGGTTGTCCAGCCTTGGCGACACGCTCGAGATCCACACCACGCAGGCCGACGAGCAGGCTCAGGCCGGGATTGTCGCGCCAGCCTTTGCCTATCCGATCGTGATCGGGGCGGCACAGCGTTTCATCACCGGGGCCCCCTTTGACGACAGCGGCGAGGATTCGCCCATTCTGGCCGATTTCCGCACCAAGGTTGAAGCGCTCGGGATCGATGATGCCGAGAAGACAGCCTTGATTGACCGCGCCATCATGGCCCTGACGGATGGTGTCGCGCCGGCCTATCAGCACCTGATCGAAGTGATGGAGCGTCATGCCGAAATGGCCGACGGCCGCAATGACGGCGCCTGGGCCCTGCCCGATGGCGGAGAATATTATCGCAGCCAGCTGACCAATTACACCACCCGCACCGACCTCACAGCGGCCGATATCCATCAGACCGGCCTGGACGAGGTTGCCCGCATCCATGGCGAAATGCGCGCCATCATGGAACAGGTCGGCTTTGACGGCACGCTGCAGGAATTCTTCGCCTTCCTGCGCACCGATCCGCAATTCTACTATGCCGATACCGAGGAGGGCCGCGCCGCCTATCTCGCCGATGCCACCGCCATTATTGGTCGCGTCATGGACGCGGCTCCGGATTATTTCGGACAATTGCCGGCCGCCAATCTGGAAGTGCGCGCCGTCGAGGACTACCGCATCACCACTGCGACCGGTGCCTTCTACGAACCCGGCTCGCTCGATGGCAGCCGTCCCGGTGCCTATTACATCAATCTGGCGAACATGGCCGAAAGCCCGACCTACCAGATGGAGACGCTCGCCTATCATGAGGGCGCGCCTGGGCACCATTTCCAGAGCTCGCTGGCCCAGGAACTCGAGAGCGCGCCAATGTTCCAGCGCCTGACCTGGTATTCCGCCTATGGCGAGGGCTGGGCGCTCTATGCCGAAAATCTCGGCAAGGATATGGGCTTCTTTACTGACCCCTATATGGATTTCGGCCGCCTCTCCTATGAAGTCTTCCGGGCCGCGCGCCTGGTGGTCGATACCGGCATTCACGACCTGCAGTGGACCGAGCAGCAGGCCGTTGACTACATGACGCAGAATACGCCGATGGCCGATACCGATATCCAGAGCGAGATCCGCCGCTATATCGTCTGGCCCGGCCAGGCCGTGTCCTACAAGATCGGCATGCTCACCATTCTCGATCTGCGCCAGCGGGCGATGGATCAGCTCGGCGATGATTTCGACTGGGGCGAGTTCCACGATGTGGTCCTGACCCATGGTTCGGTGCCACTGACCCTGCTCGAGGAATTGGTCGACGCCTATATCGCCGACACGCTCGCGGCCCGCAGCGCGGATTGATACCCGTTGCCGGAGGAGGGTCTTCCCCTCCTCCGGCCTCGCCGGCCAGGTGGAAGTTCTGCCATATGCAGGTCTTGACCGGGCCGGAATATCCGCTGACGGTGCCGCCCGGATATTGATCGAGCCGGACGCGGGCGAAAGCCTCGCAGGATAACCGGCGGCAGACATCGGGGAAACAAGATGCGTCGTATGATCCAGACACCCATGGCGGTGTCCCTGCTGGCCTTGATGGCGGCCTGTTCGCCGCAACAGCCATCGGCAGGCCCTGCCGAGACCACCGCCGCCGTGCAGGAGGTCGCCACCGAACAGACCGAGACGGCCCGGCTCAATGCCTGGTTTGCAGAGCTGTTCGAAGAGGATCTGGCGCGTTCGCCGGAAACCCAGACCGCGCTGGGCCGCGTCGATGATCTCGACGCCTATGGCCGCTGGGATGCGGTCGATGAGGCCGATGCTGCGGCGGCCAATGCCCGCCGCATCGAACGTCTCGACCATTTGCGCAATAATTTCGATTTTGAGGCCCTCGACGCCAAGGCGCGGGTCTCTTACCGAGTGTTCGAATATCTGCAGCAAACCGGAATCCGCAATTACGAATTCCGCGACCAGCGCTATATCTTCACCCAGATGTTCGGCCCGCATACCGGCCTGCCAACCACACTCATCAGCCAGCATCGCATCACCAATACCGAACAGGCGGACGCCTATATCCGCCGTCTCGAGGGCATGGGGCCGATCCTGGGCGAGTTGATCGAACAGGCCGAAACACGCGCCGCCGCCGGCGTGCTGCCGCCGCGCTTCGCCTTCGCCTATCTGATCGACAATACCGCCCAGCTTGTCGCCGGTGCCCCTTTCGATGACAGCGGCACAGCCTCGCCCCTGCTGGCCGATTTCACCGCCAAGGTCGAGGCGCTCGAGATTGACGACGATGCCAAGGCTGATCTGATCGCCCGCGCCACCACCGCCCTGCTGGGTCAGGTCGGCCCCGCCTATACCGGTCTGCTCGCCATGTTCCAGCGTCACCGCGAGATGACGGATGAACGCGACGGCGCCTGGAAATTGCCGCGCGGCGAGGCTTATTACCAGGCCCAGCTGGCGACCTTCACCACCATGCACGACCTCTCGCCCGAGGAAATTCACCGGACCGGGCTCGACGAGATCGACCGCATTCACGGCGAGATGGCCGCGATCATGGACCAGGTGGGCTTTGAGGGCTCGCTGGCCGAATTCTTCGAATTCATGCGCTCCGACCCGCAATTCTACCTGCCGAGCACCGATGAGGGCCGGGCCGAATACATGACCCGGGTCAATGCGGTTTTCGACCGGGTGCGCGGTGTGCTGCCGGATTATTTCGACACGGTGCCACGCGGCGAAATGGTGGTCCGCGAGGTCGAGCCCTACCGGGCCGCCGGGTCACCGAGCGCCTTCTACAATACTGGCACAATGGACGGCACGCGTCCCGGCACCTTCTACGCCAATACGCTGAATATGCGGAATCTGCCGATCTATCAGATGGAGACCCTCGCCTATCATGAGGGTATTCCGGGCCATCACTTCCAGCTCACCCTGGCGCTGGAAGCCGGCGACACCCCGATGTTCCAGCGTCTGCTCTACCTGCCGGCCTTCGGCGAGGGCTGGGCGCTCTATGCCGAGAGCCTGGGCAAGGATATGGGAATGTTCACCGACCCCTATCAGGATTTCGGCCGCCTCGCCTATGAGCTGTGGCGTGCCGGACGCCTGGTCGTCGATACCGGCATCCATTCCATGCGCTGGACGCGCCAGGATGCGATCGATTATCTGCGCACCAATACCTCCTTCACCGAGGAGGAGATCACGCGTGAGGTCGAGCGCTACATCGTCTGGCCCGGCCAGGCGACGGCTTATAAGATCGGCCAGATACGCATTCGGGCCCTGCGTGACTTCGCGCAGGACCAATTGGGCGATGCCTTCGACTACGGCGAATTCCACGATGTGGTGCTGACGAATGGCTCCTTGCCACTGCCGGTCCTGACCGAGCTTGTGAATGATTATGTTGAGTCCAAGCGCGCTGAAACGGCGCCTTGAGGGAGAATGAAATGACGAATTTGAAACGATTCCTGGTCAGCGCCGCGAGCGCAGCCCTGCTCGCCGCCTGCTCGGATCCGGCCGCGACACCACCGGCGGCCAATACGGCGCCAGCCGCCGATACGGCGGCCGCGCCGGCCGATACCGGCAGCGACCAGCCCGTCCTGTCCGCAGAGACTGTGCGCCTCAATGCCTGGTTTGAAGAGGTGTTCCAGCGCAATGTCGCCCGCTCGCCGATGACCCAGACCTTCCTCGGCATGAAGACCAATTACGATCAGTGGAATGACGCCTCGCCGGAATATGACCGCGAGGACTTTGAGCTCGGCCAGGCCGACCTCGCCTATATGCTGGCGAATTTCGACTTCGACTCCCTCGACGAAAGCGCGCGGCTTTCCTGGCGCCTGTTTGAATATAATGCCCAGCGGGCTGCCGATGGCCGGCGCTGGGTCGATCACGGCTATACTTTCACGCCGCGCTCCGGCCCGCACATGAATTCGCCGACCTTCCTGATCAATAATCACCGCATCGACGATGTCAGCGACGCCGAAGCCTATATCGGCCGCCTGCGCAATCTGGGCCCCTATCTCGACCAGAATATCGCCAATGCCCGCCGCTCCTTCGAGCTCGGTGTCTCGACGCCGGACTGGACCTATCCACCAATGATCCGCACGGCGCAGAACATCATCACCGGCGCCCCGTTCGATGATGGCGATGACAGCCCGATCATGGCCGACTTCCGCGGCAAGGTCGCCGCGCTGGGCCTGCCACAGGACGAGGCGGACCAGTTGCTGGCCGATGCCTCAGCGGCCCTGCGCGACGTCGTGGCACCGGCCTATGGCCGGATCATCGCCCTGTTCGAGGAACAGGCCGGGAGCGCCAGCAGCGATGACGGCATCTGGAAACATCCCGATGGCGGCGAATATTATAATTACCTCCTCAATGGCTATACGACGATGGATATCTCCGCCGAGGAAATCCACCAGCTTGGCCTGT
Organism: uncultured Maricaulis sp.; assembly: GCF_963976135.1. Taxonomy (GTDB): domain Bacteria; phylum Pseudomonadota; class Alphaproteobacteria; order Caulobacterales; family Maricaulaceae; genus Maricaulis. The sequence continues at coordinate 13,294 of NZ_CAXBKN010000010.1, read as the reverse complement.
CGGAAGTCGCCCGTATCCATGACGAAATGCGTGGCATCATGGAGCAGGTCGGGTTTGAGGGATCCCTGCAGGACTTCTTCGAATACATGCGGACCGATCCGCAATTCCAGTATTCCAATGACGAGGCCGGCCGCACGGCCTATCTCGCCGATGCCACGGCGCTGATCGACACCATGCGCGAAGCGCTGCCGCAAATGTTCAACACTTTCCCGCGCGCGCAGCTGGAAGTGCGCCGGGTCGAAGCCTTCCGCGAGGCTTCTGCAGGCAAGGCCTTCTACAACCGCCCGGCACCGGACGGGTCACGGCCGGCCTATTATTACGCCAATCTGCGCGATATGGCTGATATGCCGACCTATCAGATGGAAGCACTCGCCTATCATGAGGGCATTCCTGGTCACCACATGCAGCTGGCCATCATGCAGGAGCTGGAAGGCGTTCCCTCCTTCCGCCGATTTGGCGGCTATACCGCCTATACCGAAGGCTGGGGCCTCTACAGCGAATTGCTGCCGCGTGAATTCGGCTTCTATTCCGACCCCTATTCCGACTTCGGCCGCCTGGCGATGGAATTGTGGCGCGCCTGCCGGCTGGTCGTCGATACCGGCATCCATCACCATCAGTGGAGCCGCCAGGATGCGGTCGATTATCTCGCCACCAACACGCCCAATCCGCAGGGCGATGTCGAGAATGCGATTGACCGTTATGTCGTCTATCCGGGCCAGGCCAATGCCTACAAGATCGGCATGCTCGAGATCCTGCGCCTGCGCGGGATCGCCGAGGCCGAACTGGGCGAAGCCTATGACATCCGTGACTTCCACGATGTCGTCCTGACCCAGGGCGCCATGCCACTGGCGATCCTGGAAGAGCGCGTCCAGGATTATATTGCCGCCACGCCGCACTAGGCAGACGGCACAGGCAAGCAAAAGGCCGCCCGATCAGATCGATCGGGCGGCCTTTCCTTTTGTATCCGTGCGTTTCGGACGCGCTAGATCGGCATGCGCAGGATTTCCTGATAGGCGCGGACCACCTCATCGCGAACCGCGACCATGGTTTCCAGCGTGATTTCGGCGGCGGAAACCGCTGTCGCCACATCGATCAATTCAGCATCGCCGGTCGCTGAGGCCGCCGTCATCTGTTCGGCATGCCCGAGCGAGTTGGAGGTCTGGCTGATCGCCTCGGCGAGCAGATCGCCGAAACCGGCGCCGCCGGCCTCGACCTTCTCGCTACCGGTCCCGGCAGCGGCCTGGGCGGAACGAATCGCGGCCTGGTAGGCCTGTACCCCGGTGAGATCACCTGCCATGGAAATTATCCTTCAAACTCGTTCTGAGTCAGTAATGCGCCCGGTTAGCGGCGCAGGAGATCAAGCGCACGCTCCTGCATGCGGCGGCTGTTTTCAATCATGTTGAGATTGGCTTCATAGGTGCGCAAGGCTTCGCGCATATCCATCATTTCCACCAGCATATTGACGTTGGAGGTCCGGATATATCCACTCTCATCGGCTGCCGGATGGCCGGGATCATATTCCAGCGTAAAGTCGGACTGGTCCTGGGCGACATCGGTCATGCGGACGCGATTAATGCCGGACGCCCGGTCAAGCTCGGTGTCGAAGACCGGGATCTGGCGCTGATACGGATCGCCGCCGGCTTCGCGTGCCGTCGAGTCGGCATTGGCGATATTCTCGGAGATAATCCGCATCCGGGCCGCCTGGGCCCGCATTCCGGAGGCCGAGACCTGCATCGCGTCTGAAGCATTTCCCATGACTTATTCTCCCGGCTAGCGGCCAGCCTGGCGGATCGCGGTACGGATCATGCCGAGGCTTTTCTGGTAGAGGCTCAAAGCGCTCTCGTATTCCATGCGATTTTCATTGGCCCGGATCATCTGTTCCTCGAGCACGACCGTGTTGCCGTTGACCGTGGTCTCGGAGTCCGGCGCATCCTTGGTCTGCCATTGCTGGATCGGCGATGTCAGCGCAGCGACAGCCGGACCACCGCGCGTCGAACGCGCCGCGGAACGCGCCTGCATCTGGTCACGCAGATTGCGCTGGAATTCACTCTCATCGAGATCCTGGGCGACATAGCCGGGCGTGTTGGCATTGGCGACATTCTCCGCAATCACGCGCTGACGCTGATTGTGGAAATTCATCGATTGGGTCAAGAGGCCCAGCACGGGCACGTCTTCGGGTCGCATGAGCGAATCGCCTTCTGATTGGGGTTCAGGCTGCGCCCGCACGGTTAACGCTGGCTTAACCGCATCGGCCCACAAGGCGAGATGAAGCAAAATGCGGCCCTGCCATGAATGACCTCGTCAATTGGAGCCATTACCTGCTCGCCCTGATGGTCCTGCTCGGCCTGCTCGGCGCGATGGGCTTTTTTGCCTATGCGGTGCAGCGCGGCTGGATCCTGCAAGGCGTCACCGGTCTGCGGGCTTTCACCGCAACGACGCGCCGCCTGTCGATCAGCGAAACCATGAGCGTCGATCCGCGCCGGCGCATCGTCATCGTGCGCTGCGATAATCGCGAACATGTGCTTCTGCTCGGTGCCGAGCGCGAAACCATTCTGGCCAGCCATGATGTGCCGGCCGCAAGCCCGTTAGCGAACAGGGAAACCGGAACATGAAAAAGGGGTTCTGGCTCTATCTCGGCCTTTTTGCACTCGGCGCGGTCCTGCTGATGGGCGGCGGCGCCCAGGCCCAGTCCATCACGATCGATACCGGCACGGAAGGCGGTCTGACCGAACGCGTGCTGCAGCTGATCGCCCTGATGACGGTGTTGTCGCTGGCGCCGTCCATCGTCGTGATGACCACGAGTTTCGTGCGCATCACTGTCGTGCTGTCTCTCCTGCGCACCGGGCTTGGCCTGCAGCAAAGCCCGCCCAATGCGGTGCTGGTCAGCCTCGCCATGTTCCTGACCGCCTTCATCATGGCCCCGGTCTTCACCCAGTCCTATAATGAGGGCATCGAGCCCCTGCTGAACAATGAGATCGAGCTGACCGAGGCGTTTGACCTCAGCACCGACCCGCTCAAGGCCTTCATGCTGATGCATACCCGCGAGGATGATCTCGGCCTCTTCATCGGCATGTCCCAGGGCGAAGTGCCGGAAACGCCCGCCGATGCCTCCTTCTTCGTCGTCGCGCCGGCCTTCATGATCTCCGAATTGCGCCGCGCGTTCGAGATTGGCTTCCTGCTCTTCATTCCCTTCCTGGTGATCGACCTGGTCGTCGCCTCCATCCTGATGTCGATGGGCATGATGATGCTGCCACCAGTGGTGATCTCGCTCCCGTTCAAGCTGATCTTCTTCGTTCTGGTCGATGGCTGGCGCCTGGTCACCGGCGCGCTGGTACAGAGTTTCGGCACGATAGGCTGACGGGCATCCGGTCGACGCAGATTCCCAGATATCCGGATCATGCCTGAGCCGGCCAGCGCTCGCGGCCGCTGCGTCCTGCCAGGATCAGGCCGGACCACCGCCATTGCTGAAGCGCGCCCGGAAGGGTTCCATGAAGGCGTCGAGCGTGTCGATACGCGCGATCCGCGCTGCCAGATCCGAGAAACGGACATTGCCCTGAGGCGTGTCGTCATCGGTAAGAACCTCGAACGCGGCTCCCCCCTCGGTGATGGCCATCGCCTCGCCATAGCGGCGCCCAAGCCGGCCGGCCGCTGTCCGGTCACCTGACAGGGAATAGGCGATCGCCGCCCGCACCAGGTCGGATTGCTCCGACGGCGTCAATGGTGCGGCATCGAGATAACGATTGCCCAGCAGGGCTTCCAGCCGGCGGCCGGTATTGGGCCAGTCGCGCTGGGCCCAGGTGACGTCAGCGCGCAGGCGAGCGGCGGCTGGTGACTGGTCGCCCTGGATCAACTCCAGCGCCTGCTCGTGACGGCCCAGCTCGGACAGGGCCCGTGCTTCCAGCAGGTAGCGTTCATCGACCAGGCTTTCGGGCAAGCCTGCGACGCGCGACCCACGGATCGTGTTGAGCGCGTCTTCATAGCGATGGTCCATCAGATAGACGACCGCCAGATCCGTGGCGACCCGGGCGCGCGCGGTCGGTTCGCGCAGGCGATAGGTGCAATCAGCCCCTTCGCTGATCCGGTGACACCCAACCTGATGCTGCAGCAGTTCAGACGCCGGGCCGAGCAGGTCGAACGCGATCAGGCGGTCGGCCAGACGCCGGATCATCCGATCGCCATCGGAACCGATCGGGGCCAAATGCTGGTATTGATAGAAGATCGCAACGGCTTCGATAGGATCCATCCGGTCGGCCTCTCCCTCGAGGAAGAGCCGGCGGAAGATCGCCCCCATGTCTTCGCCCATGCGACGGCCGGCCTCGGTCTCGGGAAAGCGGGACTGTGCCGTGCTCATGGTCTGGAGACCGCGTGCAAAACTGCCGGACTGGACATAGAGCTCGCCCAGCAGCCGTACGGTGTCGAGTTCAATCGTATCGCCGCGCCAGCGGAAGCGCAGGTTCTCCAGCCCGTCTATCGCCTCTTCCCGTGTGATGCGTCCCTCGGCGACCTGCAACCGGTAGAGCTCGTACAGGGCGTGCGCCTCCACGGGCGGCACCCCGGATTCTGCCAGGCTTTCAAACCGGCGGAGCGCCTCGTCAAGATTGTCGGATTCCGCCTCGATCCGGGCCGCAATATAGGCAGCGTCCAGCCGGGTCCGGTCATCGGGATCCCCCTCATCGACGCGATAGAGAAAATCCTGCGCCGCAGCGAGATCGCCGAGCTCAAGCGCCGCGCGCGCCTGAGCGACCGCAAAGCGCGCCTGCCATTCCGGCGAATAGGAACCCGCGACAGCCTGACCGGCGAGCAGGCGGCGGCGGCCTTCCGGCCAGCGTTCCAGCCCGACCGCAATCATGCCGCGCCAGAGATCAGCGGCTGGGTCGACCAGCAGGGACGGATCGGCCAGGTAGCGGCTGGCATCATTGAAGCGATGCACGCGATAGGCGGCGACGGCCTGCAGGGCCCGGACATGGGAATCGGTCGCGAGCTGGGGTTCGCGATCAATCGCAAAATCGAGCATGCCCAGCGCTTCAAGCGACATTTCTCGGGCGAGCAGGAAGCGCGCCAGGCCGATGCGGCTCTCGGAACTGTCCTCAAGCGCTGATTGGCGCAGACGGGCATGCCAGGCCGGGGTGAAAGGCCCCTCGCCGCGCCAGGCGGCAAAATTCATCATTGCCGGCGACGCCAGCGCCACCGCGTTGGCATTGCCCCCGCCAGTCAGGGCGCCGGCCGGGGTCAGATCGAGCCCGCCAGGACGGCCAATTGCCGCGCCGGAACCGATCAGGGCCAGTTCAAGATCCTCGGCCACGGCCTCAACGGCACCGCCATGGGCAGACGGCAGCAATGCTCCGCCAACGAAATCGCGGCGTGTAATCAACCCCTGGACCGGGCTGGTGGCTGTGACCACGGCAATCTGGTCGCCCACCACTGGATCGGGCACCCAGCGGATGGCATGGGCGCCATCCAGGCCGATCAGGATGCGGCCGGGCCGCCCGAGACGGGCATCGCGGCGGATCTGGATCGGGCGCGGCGGTGCCTCGATACGGTCGCTGAAGACAATGATCCAGCGGCCATCATCAATCCGGGCCTCTGCCTGCGTCACACCGGAGGCCACCAGCCGGACGGCCGTGTAGTCGGGCCCCTGCAAGACCTCGTAATCACGAATATGGCGGTGGGGCCCCTGGGGAAATTCACCAATCTGCAAGGCGGCGGCGGCGTCGAAAACGATCCAGATGGCATCGCCGCGCCGGAAGATCGCTGCGCCGACCGGTGCCGCCCAGGCGAATTCGGCCCGCAAGTCGCCATCGACCACGGCCAGCGAAACCGGCACAATTCCGTCCGCAGGGACGGGATTGAGCCCGGGCTCAAGCTCGGTCATCGCCGGCGCCGGAGCCAGCTGTACGGGGCCGGCGGGAGGCGCTGCGGTTTCACCGGCGTCCGGCGCGGTGGCCGCCCTGACCGCTTCGGCAATCGGCGCGTCGGCCGGGTCCTGGTAGTCTTCGCTGGCCGGTGCTGGATCGGGTTCTGCCCCGGCTGCCGCAGCGGGGGTGCGCAGACGGGCGATCTGCGCCAGCAGGGCCTCGGCACCGGCTGCGGCCGGATCGGGCAAATCAATATTGACCCGCGCGCCATCGGCCCAGGCCCGCGCCTGCACACCCGGATCGAGCGCCAGCCGCAGGATCCAGTCATTGCCGATGCGTTCCTGCGTCGCGGAGCGCACAAAATTCGGCGGCGAACCGGCCAGCCGCCCGAGCGCAATATCGGCCGGCTCGCTGAAGCGGAGCTCGGCGGTGTCGCCCGTCTGGGTCAGCGTGAATGGGACTTCATGCGGCCAGATCAATTCAATCCTTGTGTATTCCGTGGTCTGGCCGATCCGGTATTCGACCGGAACCGGGTCGAGTGGCGGCGGGCCGGCAGGCGTGCTGGCCGCCAGTTCGGCGGCACGCAGGGCAGCTGCCTGCTCGGCCTGCTCGCGCGGCGATATCATGGGAGCCAGGGCCGGCGTGCCAGGCGGGGCGATATCAATCGCCACCAGGTCATAACTGGAGGAAATGCGTGCCTCGGCCGGCCCGGTCAGGGCGATCCGCAAGGTCGCGCCGTCCGCATCCAGCCGGGCGCGCGCCGCCAGATCGCCGATCTCCTCAGCGAGGCCGGAAATATCCGCCTCCATCGCCTCGCTCAGATCGACGAGGAGAACGGAGTATTCCACAGCCGCGCTTGCGGTCGGGCGCGCATCGCCGACGCTGTCATCATAATCGAGAATAATGCGCGCAGTTGCGCCATTGCGCTCGACGCGGACATCGGCCGGGCTTTGCGCCAGCGTCGCCGAACCCAGGCAGCAGGCGAGCGCCAGACCAGACACAAAGCCGATATGACTAGCCGCCCTGGGCAATACGCGCCTCCAGCTCGGCCACAGTCTCGGGAAGATTGCTCCGGGCGGCCATGCGCTCGGTCAGTCCGGCCGCTGCCAATGGCGTCATCTCGGCGAGAATGGCGCCAAAGGTCCGCTGCGACATGCGCGAGGCGATTTGCAACTGCGTGTTCAGATCGAGACTGGAAATCCGTGTGGCCGCATCACCGGCATCCATCGCGGCATACCAGGACACGATGACGTCCATGTCTTCCGATTCGCGCTCGGTCAGCTCGCCGGCCAAGCCTTCGATCTCGGTCCGCAATTGCGTCAGTTCGCCAATCTTGGTGTCGACGCGATGTTCCATCGCCAGCATCAGCGCCTCGCGCGTTTCCAGCTCGCTTTCGCGGCGGTCCAGTTCAACCGAGCGTTCACGCAGACGATAGATCACACGCATTTCTTCAGCCGTGCGATCACCGCCGGCAATACGGTTGGCAAATTCGGGACTCGGCGTTGAGGAAGCCGGTTCGGCCGGCGCGTCATTCGACAGGCTGATCGGCGCGGCGGCGGCCGGGCCCGCTTCGTCATGATCGTCTGCGGCCGGTTCTTCGCTGGAGCCGTGCTGCTCGATCGTGGCGGCATAGGCCTGCCACCAATCGGCAGCGCCATTGGCGACCGAAATTGATTTGAGAGCAAACAGCCCCCCCATCAGAATCGCGAGGACGGCGAGCAGGCGCATCGGTTCACGCATCACGGTCTATCTCACATCCTTGAGGCCGTTGATCACCGACGAGCCGGCGCCTTCGGGAAAAATCTCCGAAGCACGGCGGCGGGGTGCGCGGCGCGAAATCGTGTCGGCGGTGCGGTCGGCATGGCCGGTCATCAGGCGCAACTCCTCGGCCAGACCACGCGCTTCGCGGACCCGGGCTTCAAGCACCTCACCGGATTCCGTGGTGGCGCGTTCGAGCGCGGCCAGGCTGGCGCGGGCCCGATCGGTCGCTTCATTCAGCGCGATAACGGCGCCGCGAACCCCGTCCTGGCCGCGCTTGAGCGCGTTCAGGCGGCGATCCACGCGCCAGCACATCACCACAGCCACCAATAACAGACCGGCGACCAGCGCCTCGAAAATCAATCCTGCGAGTGTCATGCGAACCTCATCATTGCTTTCTTGGCGACCGGCGATAGCGGACCGCTCAGGCGCAGGGCGACACTGTGTCCGAGTCGGCCCATGCGGCCGCGCGTCAATGGCACATTGCCACAACGCAATTCGACTTCGCTGGTCGGCGAGGCATCAAGGAAGAGCGTGTCGCCCACCTTGAGATCCATCACCCGGCCCAGCGTCACGCGCTGCTCGTCGAGCACGGCGTGGACTTCCATCTTGGTCGACCACAGCTCGGTGGCCAGATGGCCTTCCCAGATATTATCGCGACCGAATTTCTCACCCATGAATTGCTGCAGCAGCATTTTCCGGATCGGCTCGAGCGTCGCATAGGGAAGCAGCAGCTCGATGCGCCCGCCGCGGTCTTCCATATCGATGCGCAGCTTGACGAGGATCGCGGCATTGGCCGGCCGGGCGATCGCGGCAAAGCGCGGATTGGTCTCGACGCGCTCGAGATCGAAATCGACTTCGGTCAGCGGCTGGAAGGCCTGTTTGGCATCGCCGAGTACGACCTCGATCATGCGCTGGACCAGCATGCGCTCGATCGTGGTATAGGGCCGCCCCTCAATGCGCATGGCCGAGGTGCCGCGGCGCCCGCCGAGCAACACGTCAACGATCGAGTAGATCAGATTGGAATCAACCGTCAGCAGACCGTAATTATCGAGCTGCTTGGCACGGAACACCGCCAGAATGGCCGGCAGCGGGATCGAGTTGAGATAATCGCCAAAGCGGATCGAGGAGATATTGTCGAGGCTGACCTCGACATTGTCCGAGGTGAAATTGCGCAGGCTCGTCGTCATCAGCCGGACGAGCCGGTCGAACACGATCTCCAGCATCGGCAGACGCTCATAGGAGACGAGTGCCGAATTGATGATGGCGCGAATGCCCGACTTGTCGGCCGCATCGTCGTCGGAGAGCGAGAAACCGAGCAGGCTGTCGATCTCGTCCTGATTGAGGATACGTTCCTGCGCACCGCCGGACTGGGCCATCTCGGACGAATCATCGTCACCGCCGACCATGGCCTCCCATTCGGAGGCGAGATCGAGATCATCGCCATCCTCGGCCATCGCTTCCCATTCGGCAGCGAGCGCATCTTGGTCCATATCGTCAGACATGCAGTTGGGTCCTAATCGACAATCATGAATTCTTGAATCAGCACGGCGTCGGCATATTCCGGTTCAATAGCCAGATTCACCCGCCGCAATAATTCCAGACGCACACGGTTCATTCCGGCCGAACCGTAGAGATCATCCTCACGCAGCTCGCGCAGGAACATGATAAACTGGTCCATGATCGGATCGATGTGCGCATCGACGACCTGTCCGAAATCCGGATTGGATGATTCCAGCGTGATTTTCAGCATCACGGTGACCGGACGGCCATCGACCGAACGGATATTGGTGATGATCGGATCCTCGGCGCCATCCGCGTCGCGCAGCGGGAAGTAATAGGCTTGCGCCTCATGCGCCTCTTCCGCCTCGGCATGCGCCCCGGCTGCGGCCATCACCGGCTGTCCATGATCATCGAGCACCGGAGCACCATGCTCATCGAGCAGGGCTTCCATCACGGGCTCATCACCGCCACCGGCAAACATCATGAAGCCGGCCACGCCGGCCAGCAACAGAATGATCGCCGGCAGGCCGATAAACAGACCGAGCTTGAGCATGCCCATTTTCGGCTTGGCCTTGGCCTCGCCGCCGTCTTCTTCTTCATTTTCTTCCGGATCGTCAGCCATGCCGGTCTCCTGCAAGGGAATCGCTTTGCATGATTAACGGCCAGCGCGGTTAACACTCCGTAGCCTTTGCGACGGAACCGGCAATTCCTGCCCAGTTGCCCGGACAGGATTGCCCCTGTGTCAGCGGCCCCGCAGGCCAGACCCTGCATCAACCCATTGATTTTGAGCGATATTAACCTTGGCACGCTGGATGCAATGGTTTGTGGTGACGCCGCAGACCGTGGCGAACACCGGCATCCAGAATGGAATATGCCCATGGATAATACCCTGATGATCGGCCTGTCGCGCCAAATGGCCCTGCGCCAGGCGATGGATGTGGTGGCGAACAACATCGCCAACGCCAATACGGCGGGCTTCAAAGTCGAATCACTCCTGATCGAAAACAATGCCACCTCGACAGCGTCGCAGGCCGACGGCCCCACAGACCTTCAATTCGTTGATGTCTGGGGCATGGGCCGCGATTTCCGCCAGGGCGCGCTGGAAATGACCGGCCGCAATCTCGATGTGGCGATCGAGGGTGAAGGCTTCTTCGCCGTCAGCGCCAACGGTGCCGAGCAATTCACGCGCGATGGCCGCTTCCATCTCGACAATGCCGGCCAGCTCACCGCTCATGACGGTGCGCCGGTGCTCGACGCCGCCACCCGCAGCCCGATCATGCTCAATCCGTCGGCGCAATCGACCAGCATCGCCCAGGACGGCACCATTACCCAGGACGGTGTCCCGGCCGGAATAGTCGGCGTGTTCGAGATACCCAATCTGTCTTCGCTCTCCAAGCAGGGCAATGGCCGCTACGTCCAGACCGACAATCCCGACGGCCGCAATGACCCGCAAGCCATGCTGTCACCGGTCATGCGCCAGGGCTTTGTCGAGGCGTCCAACGTCCAGCCTGTGGTCGAGATGACCGACATGATGACCATCATGCGCAGCTATCAGTCTGTGTCGAAATTTGTCGAACAAGCCGAAGACATCAACCGTCGCGCCATTGAGCGCCTCGGCAAGGTTTAAAGGAAAAGGGGACCGATATGCGCTCTCTCATGACTGCCGCCACGGGCATGCAAGCCCAACAGCTCAATGTCGAGGTCATCTCGAACAACCTGGCCAATATGAACACAACCGGGTTCAAGCGGCAGCGCGCCGAGTTCCAGGATCTGCTTTACCAGAATGTCCAGCAGATGGGCGTCAGCTCCTCGGATGCCGGCACCATCGTGCCCACCGGTATCCAGATCGGCCTCGGCGTCCAGACCGCCTCGATTTACCGCATCACCGAACAGGGCTCGCTCGCCAATACCGGCAACCCGTTCGACCTGGCGATCAATGGCGATGGCTATTTCCGCATCGCCATGCCCAATGGCAATGATGCCTATACCCGCGCCGGCAGTTTTGCCGTCAGCCCGGAAGGCGAAATCGTCACGGCCGACGGCTATACTGTCGCGCCCGGCATTGTCATTCCCGAAGGCGCTCGCAGCGTCGCGATCAATGAGCAAGGCCAGGTCCAGGCCCTGCTCGACGGCCAGACCGACCCGCAAACGGTCGGCCAGCTCGAACTGTCGACCTTCAATAATGATGCCGGCCTGGAAGCGATCGGGAATAATCTCTTCCTCGAATCCGCCGCCTCCGGCGCGGCCGCAACCGGCACGCCGAGCTCACCGGGCTATGGCTATGTGATGCAGGGTTTTGTCGAGGCCTCGAACGTCAATGCGGTGACCGAAATCACCTCACTGATCCAGGCCCAGCGCGCCTATGAAATGAATGCCCGCGTCATTACCGCCTCCGACGAAATGATGTCCGCCACCTCGAACCTTCGCTAGGAGGACCGATAGATGATCCGCGCAAGCCTCATTGCCCTCGCCTGCCTCATCACGGCACCGGCCCTCGCATCAGAGCCCGTCTTCCTGCGCGAAACGCTGGTTGTCGAGGGGCCGCAAATCACCCTCGGCGACCTGTTCGAACTCGGTGGGCCAGAAGCCGACACCGTCCTGGCCCGGGCGCCAGCTCCCGGTGCCCGCGCCGCGCTCGACGTCAATTATGTGCGCCAGATCGCGGCCGATCACGAGCTTGACTGGGCCAATGCGTCCGGCCTGCTGCGTCTGACCATCACCCGCGCCAGCCGTGTCGTCGATGCGCGTGAACTGACCGGCATGATCGAGGGTGAATTATTTGCCCGCGAAGGCGGCCAGCATGAAGTCCAGCTCGCCAATACCAATCTCGCCCTGCACGCGCCGGTCGATACAATTGGCGGGCCGCAGATCAGTGCCCTCAATTATGACCCACGCACCGGCATGCTCAGCGCCGAGGTCGCGCCCTTCGACGGCGCTGCACCGGTGCGGGTTACCGGCCGGGCCTATCAGACGATCGACATTCCGGTCCTCGCCCATCCTGTCGCGGCCGGCGAGATCATCGGCGATGATGATATCCGCTGGGTCTCGCTGCGCAGCGATCGCGTCCGGCCGGATTCCGTGCTCGATCCGGTAGCCATCATCGGCCACCAGGCCCGCCGGGCGCTGCGTGCCAGCGAACCTCTGCGCGGCTATGACCTGCAACAGGCCATCCTCGTCAATCGTGGCGATCTGGTCACCCTGATGTTCGAAGCCCGCGGCATCCAGCTCAGCGTCAGGGCCCGCGCCCTCGAAAACGCCGCCGACGGCGAGCTGATCCGCTTCGTCAACCTGCAATCCAACCGCACTGTTGAAGCCATGGTGGACGGCCCCGGCCGCGCCCGCGTCTTCGCCAGCCCTGCCGCCAGCTTCTAGGCCCTGGAGAACATCATGATCCGCAAGATAGCCGTCATCATCATCGCCGCGCTCGCCCTCCAGGCCTGCGGTGCCACAACGCGCCTGTCGCAAGTCGGCCAGACCCCGCCGATGCGGCCGATCGAGAACCCGGCCGTTCTGGCCGGCACCGGCCCCTCGCAAATACCGATGCCCATCATGCCCGGGCGGCTCCCGGCCACCCAGACCAATTCACTCTGGAACGCCAATTCGCCAACCTTCTTCGGCGATCCGCGCGCGGCACGCATCGGCGATATCCTGACAGTCAATATCGATATTTCCGACAGCGCCCAGATCAATAATACGACCAGCCGTTCCCGCACGGCGGCTGAAGATTCCGACCTGACGCAATTTTTCGGGCTCGATCTGACCCAGTTCTTCAATGACAATATCGACCCAAGCGCCCTGACCAGCCTCGGCTCGGCCTCGTCAACCTCCGGCACCGGTACGGTCAATCGCGGTGAATCGATTTCGCTGACAGTCGCCGCCATCGTCACCCAGGTGCTGCCGAACGGCAATCTGGTGCTCGCGGGCCGTCAGGAAGTGCGGGTCAATAACGAAGTGCGCGAACTCCTGATCAGCGGCATCGCCCGGCCCCAGGACATCGGCTCCGACAATACGATCAGCCACACCCAGATTGCCGAAGCCAGAATCTCATACGGTGGACGCGGGCATATCTCCGAAGTCCAGCGCCCCAGCTATGGCCAGGAACTCTACAATATCCTGATGCCCTTCTAGGCGGCATCAGCGACACGAACAGCCGGCCGGCCTTGCGCGAAATCATGTCG
>NZ_CAXBKN010000009.1:0-45723 GCF_963976135.1 uncultured Maricaulis sp. | reverse complement strand
AGTCTCCCTCCCGCTACCATATTTTTCGTCCGGGAGGACAGCGGCCCGGACCGGCAATTTTAGTATGATTAGACCGGCACTGAACCGGATACCGGCGTCCTGGTGGCCCCGTGACATTTAGGCGCGGTTGGCCGGATCGGGATGACTTCGGCGGCGATTGGCGTAGACTGACAATGAATTTGAGGGTCATTGTCATGTCCACTATCTTGTCCAACAAGCTTCTGCTCGGCCTCGTCGCGGTTGTTCTTATCGCTCTGACCGCCTTTCTCGTACTCGGCTATGGTGACTTGCCGGCCATCCATATGAGCAGCCATGGCTGGTTTGCGCTGGGCCTGGGGGTTTTGTTCTCCATCATCCTTGGCGCCGTCCTGTCGACCGTACTGATCATTGGCCGCCGCCGGGGCTTTGACGAATCGGCCCATGAGGCCGTGATCGACCATGATCCCGAAGTCTGAGACCCCGCTCAGGCGCTATTGCTGACCGCCGCGTCCATCCAGGCGAGGAAGGCCGGAGCGGATGCAGCTCCATCAATCTCCAGCCCCACAGCACAAGGCTCGTCATAGGGGTGGAGCGCGACGAGGCGCTTGATGGCGAGCGGCGCCTTTGCGGCGCTGGTCTTGAGGATCATGACTGCCTCGCTCGCGGTCTCGACCGCACCTTGCCAGCGATAGACGCTGGTCATCCCCGGCAGGATATTGACGCAGGCACACAATCCCTCTTCCACGAGGGTCTGCCCGGCCTCCTTGGCGAGGCCGGCATCAGGCCAGGTGGTGTAGATCCAGCGATACTTGCTCATGGTCATCCCCTGCTCGCGCGACTATAGAACGGCCATGGATACCCGACCGACATCGACCTCTGCCCTGCTACTCTTCTCCGGTGGCCAGGATTCCGCAACCTGTCTCGCCTGGGCGCTGTCGCGCTATGAACGCGTCGAGACGGTCGGTTTTGACTACGGCCAGCGCCATCATGTCGAGATGCAGGCGCGTCTCGATGTCCGCACGGCGATGGCTGCGGCTTTCCCGGACTGGGCCATGCGGCTCGGCGAAGATCATGTCGTCGACATCGCCGGTTATGGCGCCATCGCCGAGAGTGCCCTGACCGCCAACCGGGCGATCGAGATGGCCGCCGACGGACTGCCGACCACTTTCGTGCCGGGCCGCAATCTGGTCTTCCTCACGCTTGCCTCGGCGCTGGCTTACCGGCGCGGCCATGGCGTGATGGTCGGCGGCATGTGCGAGACGGACTTCTCCGGTTATCCCGACTGCCGCCGGACCACGATTGACGCGATGCAGGAGACACTGAGGCTCGGTCTGGCGATGGATATCGTCATCGAGACGCCGCTGATGTCGCTCGACAAGGCCCAGACATGGGCCCTGGCGCATGACCTGGGCGGTGACAGACTGGTGGAAATTATCCGCACCCGCACCCATACCTGCTATCGCGGCGATCGCAGCGAGCTGCATGTCTGGGGTTATGGCTGCGGCGCCTGTCCGGCCTGTGACCTGCGCGCTGCCGGCTGGCATTTATGGCGCAGCGGGGCCGTGCGATGAAATATTCGGTCAAGGAGATATTCCTGACGGTGCAGGGCGAGGGCGGCCAGACCGGCCGTCCGGCGGTTTTCCTGCGCTTTGCCGGCTGCAATCTCTGGAGCGGCCGCGAGCAGGACCGCGCCGCTGCGGTGTGCAATTTCTGCGATACGGATTTCATTGGTATGGACGGACCCGGCGGCGGCCGGTTCGAGACGCCGGAGGCTCTGGCGGCAGCGGTGGCCGCGATGTGGCCCGGCGGTGGCAGGCCACTTGTGGTCTGTACGGGCGGTGAGCCGCTGCTGCAGCTCGACGCGCGTCTGATTGATGCCCTGCACACGGCGGGCTTTGACATCGCTGTGGAGACGAATGGGACGCTGGCTGCGCCGGCGGGTATTGACTGGATCACCGTCAGCCCGAAAGGCAAGGCGCCGGTGGTGCAGCGTAGCGGGGATGAGCTGAAACTGGTCTACCCTCAACCCGGCCTCGACCCGGTCGACTATCTCGGCTGGGATTTCAAGCGCTTTTCGCTACAGCCGATGGACGGTCCCGGCATGATGGAAAACGCCCAGGCGGCGTTCGAATATTGCATCGCCCATCCGCAATGGACGCTCAGTCTGCAGACCCATAAATGGATCGGCGCGCCCTGAGACTTCGATCAGCGTTCCAGAAAACCACAGGCCGCGCTCATCTCCGCCTCGGAGTCCTGCAGGAAGCGCGCGACCCGCAAAATGTCCGCGGCCGCATAGCCGCCATCGCGGACCAGGCGGGCAATTTCGGTCTCCATGCCGGCCGGGTCGCTGGCATAGCGATAGATGCGGCCGACAACGTAGAAATCACGGTAATCGAGTTGTGCCGACAACCAGCCGGCCGTGCAGGCACAGGACGGGACCGGGTCTTGCAATTGCGTGCCGACCTGGGCAACGCAGGATCGCACGATCTCACGCGTCATCGTCTGGCGGGACGGCGCATCGGCCGTGTCCGCCGCTAGTGTCAATGCGAATAATGGAATCAAACTCGTCAGTAGCATGCCGTTTCCCCCAGACCGGCTTTGGCTGGATCATTGCGCCCCCGCGAGCATGAGTCCACCAAAGAATAGGCGCGCCATTGCTGGCGCGCCCCTCATCCTGCAAGTTCCGGACCTGTCTTCGTGGTCAGGAACCGTCGGCAGCCGCGCTCTCGAGGCTGTCGCCAATTTCGGCCGCGAAGCGATTGAACGTCCGCCGTGCATCACTCCAGGTGCCGGCATAGGCCGCATTATGGATCGAGTGCGACCGCCAGGCATAGCTGTAGGTTTGCAGCGTATCGCCGGAGGATGCGATCAGTTCGGCCTCAAGGCTCGCTCCGCCAATGCTGAAACTCTCCATGCTCAGTCCCGGCGTTGCCGCCATTTCGTCCATGGTCGGCCGATTTGGGTCGGCATCGAGAATGGTGACGTGGAGAACCGAACCGTTCTCGCCGAGATGGCCGGCGAGCTCGCGTTCGAGATCACCGCGCAAGATTTCCCTGAGACGATCGAATTCCCGTTCGCCAATCTCGTCGGCCTTGGCCGCCAGCGCTTCGCCGATCTGGATCGGTGCAATCGACACCGGTTCCGCTGCGAGCGCCGCTCCGGCCGATAGCGACAGAGCCGCCGCAGCCGCCAGGGAGAATGTCTTCGTAATTAGCCGCAACATGTACGCCTCCATGAAAACAGGTGAATGTCCCTCATCGTCAGCATAACAGCTGACGGGCCGGATTGTTAGATGCGGCGCCGCGGGTCCGGGTTAAATTCTCGCAATCCTAGCGATTATCGTCTTCCGAATCATCGGAGTCGGGCAGGACCAGATCGACGGCAGCACCGCCAACGGCACCGACAGCCTTGACGGCGGTGCCTGCTGTCCCGATTGCGACATCGGCGACCAGTGCTGTCGCACCGACCACCAGGCAGCCCGACAGCGATGGTGCGATCAGGGCGAGGAGCAGGATGGGGCGAAGGTATTTCATGGCAGTCTCCAGCTATCAGCCTGCCACCCTTCGCCCACAAGCCTTGCATTAGGGTGAATGCTCCGGGTTATTCCGGCACCTCCACCATCACCAGCTCGAGCGCACTGCCGGCCTCGATGCGGATTTCATCCTCATCGCGGATGGCCGCAGCATCGCGGGCATCGAGCTCCATACCGTTGACGGAACCGCTACCGATGGCGAGCGTCAAATAGGCCCGATGCCCCGGTTTCAGGCGGTGATTGACTGATTGGCCAGCCTCCATCGTGGCCCCGAATACCTTGGCATCCTGCCGGATCAACAAGCCACCGTCCCGCTCCGGATCGCCCGAAGCGAGCACGATCAGCTGCCCGGTGCGATCGCCGGCCGGAAAGCTTGCCGTCTCCCAGCGTGGCTCGCCGCCGGTCTCGCGCGGCAGGATCCAGATCTGAAACAGGGTGGTGGTTTCGGCTTCCTGATTGAATTCGGAATGCCGTATACCGCTGCCCGCAGACATCACCTGGACATCACCGGCCATGGTGCGGCCGGCATTGCCCAGATTGTCACGATGACTGATTGCGCCCTCGCGGACATAGGTGATGATTTCCATATTTTCGTGAGGATGCGGCGCGAAGCCGCCATCGGCGGCGATCTCGTCATCATTCCAGACCTGCAGGGCACCCCAGCCCATCCGGTCCGGGTCGTGATAACCGCCAAAGCTGAAATGATGCCGGGCATTGAGCCAGTCATTCCTGAACCGGCCGAGGCTGTCGAATGCGCGTTTCTCGATCATGAGCGATCTCCATCTGTCTGTGTTGACGACAGAGATAGGGGCGTGGACCGGCCGGAAAAATGGCGATTGCGGACGCGAAGTCATTCCCGCCCGGCACTAATCCGCCCGCCCGTTTCGGGGACCTGTTCAGGGGGAGCCGGTTGAGCTACTTGCCCTCGCGCCACCAGCCAAGACCCATGAAGGCTGCGATCAGCAGGGCGATGATCAATGCCGGCAGAACCGGACGAGCATGCGAGGCGCGCACGATGTAGCGCTCATTGCGCTGCAGGCCTAGCCAGCCGCGACCGGCCTGGTCGGCACCCAGCCGGGTGCGGCGCAGGTCGGGCAGGCGGGCATCGGCACCTTCACCGATCGCGAACAATCCGCCGCCCATAGCGTCGAGCACGGCAGTGAGATTCTCGCCGGTCGGGCGCAGGTCGGCATATTCCAAAGGGTTGAGCGGGCCAAGCGCGGCGACGGTCGTCAGATCACCGGAACGCAGACGCACGAGGCCGGACCCATTGGCCGGGACCGCAACGGAATATCGGCCATCAGCGTCCTGGCTCATGCCGGTGATCTCTTGCTCGCCATCGGGCCAGGTGATTTGCAGCGGCGGCGCAGCATCGGCCAGGGTGACGCGATTGGCGTGCAGTTCGCCATCATTGGCGTAGGCGGTGAGTCTTTCCTCGTCGAGCTCGGGCTCTCTCATTAGCCAGTGGGCAACGCGGCGGAACATTTCCGCATAGGGCCCGCCGCCCTCAAAACCGCGTGCCCATAGCCAGGTCTGATCGCTCATCACGATGGCGGCACGGCCTTCGCCCGATCTCTGGACCACGAGCAGCGGGTTGCCATCGGGCGCCTGCAACAGGGTTTCCCCGCCCAGGGACACACCATGGATCTGGCGCAGCCAGCGGCCCCAGCTCGGAGCCTCGCCGCCGCCTTCAAGCCCGGCCGTGACCGGGTGGCGCATCCCGGCGGCGGTCGTCTGCGGTGTGAAACCACCATCGGTGATGTAACCGGTTGGCCGTACCGGCAATACGGCGGCCAGCGGCGTCCGGTAGAGGCTTGGGCCGCCGGCGAAAGGTGGCCCGGCGGTCACCAGCAAGGCACCACCATCTTCGACATAGCGCGCGATATAATCGAAATAGATCGGGGGCATGATATTGCGTCGGCGATAGCGGTCGAAAATCACCAGATCGAATTCGCTCAGGCGCTCGACGAACAACTCTTGCACCGGAAAGCCGATCAGGGCGAGTTCCTCGACCGGCGTGCTGTCGCGCCGGTCCGGCGGACGCAGAATGGTGAAGTGGACCAAATCGACCGAAGGATCGGATTTCAGCAGATTGCGCCAGGCGCGGGCGCCATTATGCGGCTCGCCGGTGACGAGCAGCACGCGCAGGCGGTCGCGCACCCCGTTCACCGATACGGCGGCGCGGTTATTGATCAGGGACAATTCTTGCGGGCCCGGTTCGACCTCGGCTTCGATGACATTCTGGCCGCGGCGCTCGACGGGCACTTCAACGCGGGTGGAGCGGCCGATCGGGATGCGGTGGGTCTGCGGTTCGCCGCCCTCAAAGCGGAAGGAAACCATCGCCGTGCCCTGCATCGCATCGTCCTCGACGCGCAGCAGGAAGGCGACGGTCTGACCGACAATGCCGTAGCGCGGCGCTTCCTCGATCACCAGGCGGCGGTCGCCGGCATTGCGGTCGCCGGCCATGGCCTGGTGCACGGGAGCGTTGAGATTGAGGCTGGCTGGATCGGCCGGCGCGTCGTGGATCTGGCCGTCCGTGGTCAGTATGACCCCGGCCAACCGGTCGGGCGGCACGCTGGCCAGCGCGCCATTGAGCGCTTCGAACAGCATTGTGCCATCGGCGCTGGTACCGGCTTCGACCTCGACCAGCTCAAGCATGGGGTCGGTCTCGGCCTGCTGTCGCAGCGCAGCGGCCATGGCATTGGCTGCCTCGGTGCGTTCGCCGACTTCCATGCTGGCGCTTCGGTCAGTGACCAGCACCGCGATATCGGCCAGCGGATCGCGCTCTTCCTCGACCAGTGAGGGATTGGCCAGCGCCAGCGCCAGCGCCAGAACGGCGAGGCTGCGCCACAGCCAGCCAGCCAGCCGCTGCCAGGCACCCAGAATGATCGCCAGCAGGGCAAAGCCCGTCAGCCCGGCCAGAAACGGCCAGGGTATGAGCGGTGCGAAATCGAGTGCGGTGGCATTCATTGGCCCAGCCTCTCGAGAATGTCGGGGACATGGACCTGGTCGGCCTTATAGTTTCCGGTCAGCGCATACATCGCGATATTGACGCCGAAGCGGATCGCCATTTCGCGTTGACGGTCGCCGCCCTCAACCGGAGCGGAGGGCCGGCCGGCGGCGTCGACCGCCCAGGCCGAGGCCCAGTCATTGGCGCCAATGATCACGCCGGACGTGCCATCGCGCGACGCGCCGTCGGGATTGGCCTCGACCCAGACCGGGCTGCCCGAGAAGCGGCCGGGGAAATCCTGCAGCAGGTAGAAGGAGCGGGTCAGCACATGATCACTGGGAACCGGACCAAGAGGCGGCAGGTCGATACTGTCGAGGATGGTCAGCAATCCGGGATGCGGCGCGCCGGCGCGCAACATGGCGACATCGGCATCCTGGGTGTCGAACACGATCAGCCCGCCCGATTGCAGATAGGAGCTGACACGCGCCGCAGCTGCGGGCGACAGGGCGCCGGCATCGCGCGCCACCGGCCAGTAGATCATCGGGAAGAAGATCAGCGGATCGGTCTCGACATTGATTGCCATGGGCGGCGCCGGTTCGATGGCGCTGCGGCGGGTGACTTCCTGGCTCAGTCCGGTCAGTCCGGCCTGGCTGCGCGCATCGATCGCCGCATTGCCGGTGACGACATAGGCGAAGTGCAGATCGAGCGCCGCCTCGAGTGCGAAACTGTCATCGCTGACCGGCGGTGGCGGTGTGGTTGTCGGCTGGGCTTCGGCCGATGGCGCGAGCGGCAGGGCGAGGGCAATCAGCCAGGCCGTCGCTGCCGTCCCGAACAGGCGCAGCGGCAAGCGGCCCGCCAGGGCCAGCGCGAGCACGACATCCACTGCCAGCATGATCAGGGCGAGCGAGAGCAGGGCGGCGATGAAACGGAGCGGGCGCGGCCCGTCGAGCCCGGCGAACAGGACGCCGGGCAGGTCGCGCGGCAGGGCCGTGATCGTCGTACTGGCCTTTATCACATTCAGGGCGGCGGTTGCCGACCCCAGGCGGTAGAGGCCCGGGGGCGAGATCGGGCTGGCGCTGGCGCCGTCCCAGCTGGCTGCGACGATCGGGCGGGCGCTATTGGGGGCTGTCGTCAACTGCCCGCTCGAATCGAGGGCGCGATCGAGCTGCCAGGCGCCATTGGCCGGGCCCGTCGCCGATCCGCCCTGGGCGAGGCCGAGAATGCGCTGCAGCATGCGTGGGTAGAGGCCCGACAGCGGCAGGTCCGACCAGTCCGGTCCGGCGGTGACGTGGAAGAGCACGATCCAGCCACGGCCTCGGCGCACGGCGGTGACCAATGGTGTGCCATCCTCGAGTCGGGCCCAGACCCGGTCCGGCGTTGCGCTGCCTGGCTGGGCGAGAACCTGGCGGTCGACCGTGGCCGTCGCATCTGGTGGCAGGCCGGCAAAGGGAGAGTCATCACCGAAACGGGCGATGCGCTGGGGTTCTTCCCAGTTGAGCGCGCCACCGAGCAGGCGCCCCCCAATCCGCAGATCCACCGGCAGGAGACTGTCGCTGCGCGCGGCCAGACGCGGGCCGGCGAAACGGATCAACAGACCGCCATTGGCGACAAATTCGCCGATCCGGGCATCGTCAGTGCGGGCATCATCGACCATGACGAGGGCGGCTGATTCAGTTTCGAGCAATTCGTCGAGCGTGCCGCGGACCGGTTGCGAGAAGGGCGCGATGGCGCTCTCGATATAATGCAGGTCCGAGAGCAGGGGCTGTCCGTCTTCCCGTATCGCGTCGATCAGGCCGATGCGCGGGCGTCGCCATTGATCGCCCATCAGGCGGACCGAGCCGGCGGTGCCCGGACCTTCGACGCGCAGGCTGGCGATCCGGTTGCGCAGATCGAGCGGCAAGCTCAGTTCAGAGCGGGCAATGCCGCTATCGGCATCGAAGCTCAGATCCGTGCGGGCGATGGCGCGTCCGTCACTTCCCAGAGCCGTGATCGCGGCGGTGCGCGGCAGTCCGGTCGCGACGCGGCGCAATTCAATCGACAAGCCGGCCGCGGTCGGTTCCGGCGGTGCCATCGCCAGGGCAGCGCGGCCATTATCGGGTTCGATGATCCGTACAGTGCCGAGGGCCGTGAGAGTACGGGCGAGCGCACGGCTGCCCTCACTATCCATGCCGTCGCTGAGCCAGGTCACGGCCATCGCATCGGACAGAGCGCCATCATTGCGGGCAAGAGCCACCCGGTCGGCGGCAGCGTCACGGTCCGTGCCCCAGGCCATCGGGCTGGCCGTGGCGAGCAAACGGCGAGCGGCGTCGGGCCGGTCAAGGCGGAGCGGTGCGGGTGCTTCGCCGCTATTGGCGGTAAGGAGTATGGCGGCGAGCCGTCCGTCGCGTTCGGCCTCGTCGAGCAGCCGGACCGCCTCGCGGCTTGTGGCCGCCCAGTTCGCGGCGCCGGCCCAGCCATTGTCGATCACGATCAATTCGGGGCGGGTCTCGTCGATCACGGCTGGCGGTGTCCAGACGGGACGCGACAGGCCGAGGATCACCAGGGCAGCGATGAGCAGGCGGAACAGGATCAGCCACCAAGGGGCGTGCTGCGGTGTCTCGGCATCGTCGGGCGCGCCGAACAACAGGCGCAGCGGCGGGAAGATGGCGCGGCGCGGTGCCGGCGGCGTCGCGCGCAGCAGCAGCCACAATATGGGCAGGCTCAGCAGGCCGATCAGGGCCAGCGGTGCGCCGAAGGAGAGGGGGCCGAGTGCAAACATCAGGCATCCCTCGCCAGGGCGCGATACAGCGCCAGCACGGCGCTGGTGGCGGTGCGGTCGGTGCGGTGGGTGACGAGCGACCAGCCGAAGCGGCGCGCGAGCGCAGCCAGCGCCTCGCCATGCTCGGCCCAGCGCTGGCGATAGGTGGAACGCGCTTCCTCGGCGCGGCCGAACAACAGGCCTTCACCGCCTTCGGGATTCTCGAAGCGGGTGCGGCCGGAATAGGGAAAGTCTTCCTCGGCCGGATCGACAATGCGCAGCAGCACGCCTTCCGCCTCCATCGCCGAGAAACGTGACAGGCGCGCAGCCCAGGTCTCCGGCGGATCAAGGAAGTCGCTCGCCAGCACGACGCGTCCGAAACGGCCGATATTGGGGGCTTCCACAGCGCTCATCTCGCCGGGGCCGAGCGCCAGACGGCGCGAGGTGCGTTCAAGGCCAAGCGCGCCGGTGCGGGCAATCGCGGACTCGCCGAGCACCGCGACGCGCTCGCCGCCCTGGGTGAGCAGGGCCGCCATGGCGATCTGGCAGACCGCGGCGCGATCGATCTTGCTGGCATGGTCCCTGGACGAGGAGAAACGCATCGAGGCCGAGCCGTCGCGCCAGAGCCAGACGGTATTGGCCGCCTCCCACTCATTCTGACGCACGAAGAGCTGGTCGCTGCGGGCCGACTGGCGCCAGTCGACGGCGGCGCGGCCGTCTTCGGGGCGATGATGCCGGTATTGCCAGAAACTCTCGCCGACGCCGGCGCGGCGCCGGCCATGCACACCCTGGGCGACCGTCGCGGCAATACGCGTCGCTTCGGCCATCAGGGCCGGCAGGCTTGCGGCGGCCGCTTCGCCCTGGTGGCGCAGCTGCACAACGCGCATTTCCGAATGGCGATCGACGCCGTCGCTCATGGGATCAGGCCGCCCGCTCGGCGAGCGATTTGATCAGGCCTTCCAGCGTGTGTCCGTCGGCACGGGCCGCAAAGGACAGCGCCATGCGGTGTTTCAGCACCGGCTCGGCCAGCGCCGCTACATCCTCGGTTGAGGGCGCCAGGCGGCCCTGCAGCAGGGCGCGGGCGCGGCAGGCCAGCATCAGCGCCTGACCGGCACGCGGGCCGGGGCCCCAGGACACGCCGGTGCGCACGGCTTCGACATCGGTCTCTTCCGGGCGCGCCAGACGCAGCAGGTCGAGAATGGCATCGAGCACTTTCTCGCCGACCGGCAGGGCGCGGACGAGCGCCTGGAGTTTGAGGATCTCGTCGGCATCGAGCACCTTGACCGCATCGGTGCTGGCTGCGCCGGTGGTGGCGAGCAGGACCTGACGTTCGGCCTCGCGGGTCGGATAGGGGATGTCGACGCGCAGCAGGAAGCGATCGAGCTGGGCTTCGGGCAGCGGATAGGTGCCTTCCTGCTCGATCGGGTTCTGGGTTGCCAGAACATGGAAGGGCTGGGGCAGGTCATGGCGTTCACCGGCAATGGTGACATGGCCTTCCTGCATCGCCTGCAGCAGGGCGGCCTGGGTGCGCGGGCTGGCGCGATTGATTTCGTCGGCCATCAACAGGCGACAGAAGATCGGACCGGGCAGGAAGCGGAAATGGCGTTTGCCATCATCGGATTCCTCGAGGATTTCCGAGCCGAGAATATCGGCCGGCATCAGATCGGGCGTAAACTGGATGCGTTTGGTCTCCAAACCGGTCGCCACCGCGATGGCCTGGACCAGGCGCGTCTTGGCAAGGCCTGGGGCGCCGACCAGCAGGGCGTGACCGCCTGACAGGATGGCCGCAAGGCAAAGTTCGACTTCGTCTTCGAGACCGAAAATCACCCGGCCAATCGAGTCGCGGACCTGTTGCAAACGGGCCGTAGCTGCGTCTGCCTGGGCAATTAAGTCTGTACCGGCTTCATTCATCTCGGTCATCGTCCTAAAATCCTTCGCGATACAGATGGTTCATATGCCAATTTGCTCGACGAGAGCATGGCGTCACGCATGAAAGCTGTCCATGGCCTCAACGCCTGAAATGCCAGATGCAATGCAGTCCCTGCTGCAGGCGGCGCGCAGCGCCGGCGACGGCTTGCCGCCGGTCGAGCGCTGGCACCCGGAAAATTGCGGCGAAATGGACATGGTCATCAAACGGGATGGCTCGTGGTGGCATGAGGGAAAGCGCATTACCCGCCAGCCTCTGTCACGGCTGTTTTCCACAATCTTGCGAAAAGATGACGACGGCGTTCATTATCTCGTGACGCCGGTCGAAAAAATCGCCATCCAGGTCGAGCTCGCGCCCTTTGTGGCCGTGCGAGTCGATGCGACCGGCGAGGGCGAGGCCCAGTCGCTGATATTCACGACGAATTTCGATGATCTGGCCGAAGCCGGGCCGGATCACCCGATCAAGGTCCGTATCGACCCCGTTACCGGCGAGCCGACACCGCTGGTGCGTATCCGCGGCCGTCTTGACGCTTTGATGACCCGGCCGGTCTTTTACGAACTGGTGGAACTCGCCGTCGAGCATGAGGGGGTGACGGGCGTGTGGAGCGGCGGTGCCTTCTTCGCTCTGGAGGAGGCCAATGCCAGCGATTAAGGGCCTGCTCGACCTGATGCGCCAGCGGCTCGATCCGGTTGAAGGCGAGAGCGGCGCAGGGTTTCGCGGCGATGGCGATCTCAACGGACTGCCCTCGCCAAGTGGCCGCAAGCTGCGTCCGGCGGCGGTGCTGGCGCCGCTTATCCTGCATGATGGACCACCACGCCTGCTCTTCACCGAACGCGCCAGCCATCTGCTCAAGCATCCCGGCCAGATCAGCTTTCCCGGCGGCAGTCTCGATCCGGGCGATGCCGGCCCGGCCCAGGCAGCCCTGCGCGAGGTCGAGGAGGAGATCGGGATCGGCGCCGAGCATGTTGAACTGGTGGGCCGTTTCGAATCCTATGAGACCGGCACCGGCTTTCAGATCACGCCCTTTGTCGGTGTTCTCAGACCGGGATATGACCTCAGGCCGGATCCTGGCGAAGTCGCCAGCGTGTTCGAGGCCCCGTTCGATTTTCTGATGAATCCGCTCAATCACCAGCAGCGCTCGGGCGTCTGGCAGGGGCAGGAACGACATTACTATGCCATGCCCTGGGAAGATCGCTATATATGGGGTGTCACGGCAGGCTTGTTGAAGTCGCTGCACGACAAGCTGTATGGGTAAGTCATGATACGCATCACAATTATCGAAATTGCCTCGTTTCTCCTGCCTTTCCTGATCTTTTTCATCTGGCGCTGGCAGTCCAGTTCGGAACACCCGATCGAGGCGACGCCGACGCTGCGGCTCGCGGCGATCGGGGCCGGGCTGTCGATCCTGGTGATGATTGCGCTCGTCCTTCTGGAATCTGGCCGCGGCGGACATGAGGGCGAGCTCTATGTGCCCTCGCGTGTGGTTGATGGCCGTGTTGTGCCGGGCTATTTCGTGCCGGTCGAGGAGACGGAAGCCGCCGATCCCGAGACGAGCGACAGCCCCGAACCGCAATGACAGCAGCCCGGCCCGTACCGCTTCGCCTCGCTCCGGCCGACCACGCCTGGATGCGCGATCCGGCGACGCGGGCGGTGATGGCAGCGCTCGAGGCCGTGCGGCCAGGCGGCTCGCGCTTCGTTGGCGGCTGTATTCGCAATGCCCTGTTGGGCAAGCCGGTCGCCGATATCGACATCGCCACCCAGCTTCTGCCCGAACAGGTGATCGAAGCGGCCCGGGCAGCGGGGCTGAAACCGGTGCCGACCGGCATTCGCCACGGCACAATTTCGGTCATTTCCGGCGGCCGCCCGTTCGAGGTCACCACTTTGCGCCGCGATGTCGAGACCGATGGCCGCCGCGCCGTTGTCGCCTTTACCGAAGACTGGGATGAGGACGCCCGGCGCCGCGACTTCCGGCTCAATGCGCTTTATGCCGACAGCGAGGGCATAATTCATGATCCGACCGGCGGTCTCGCCGATCTCGATCCCTGCCGCTTTGTCTTCGTAGGGTCGGCCGAAAATCGTATCCGCGAGGACTATCTGCGCACCCTGCGCCTGTTCCGTTTCGAGGCCTGGTATGGCTCGGGCGTGCCTGACAGCGCAGGCGTCGCGGCGGCAGCGCGGCTGAAGGACGGTCTGCACACCCTGTCGGCGGAACGGGTCTGGTCGGAGCTGAAGAAACTGCTCGCCGCACCCGATCCGGGCCCCGCGGTCGCCGTGATGGCGGAGCACGGGATCCTGTCGGAAATTCTGGGAGTGAACGGATCCTTAAGAATCCTTGTAGGTATTATAAACCAAGATATCTCTGCCGGTCTGGAACCCGACCCGCTTTTGCGGTTTGTGGCTCTCATTGGCGGTGGGCCCGAAAGGATCAGAATCATGGCAGCCAAACTGAAAATGTCGAATGCCGAAAGCCGGCGCCTGCAGGGCGCGGTCGATCCGTCGCTGTGCGGCGAAGTCGAAGCGGCCTTCACCGATATGGCCGCAGCGGAACGGGCGATCATGTCGCTCGGCGCGCGCGCCTTTGAAGACCAGGTCCGGCTCAGCGCCGCTGGCGATGTCGCCCCGCCGCCGCGCGACTGGACCCTGCTGGCCAAATTCGCCCGCGAATGGCAACAGCCCGACTTCCCGGTTTCCGGCGGCGATCTCATCCTGCTCGGCTATGAACCCGGCCCGATGCTCGGCGATGCCATGGATGCCCTCAAGGCACACTGGATCGCTGAACGCTTCGAGCCGACCAGGGAAGAACTGATCGCGCGTCTGAAGCACTAGTGTTTATGCGCTGATCCTCGAATGAAAAAGCCCCGGTCGTCGACCGGGGCTTTTTGCTGGAGCGCTACACCTCAACCCCGAGATAGAGCGCGGTGAAGCCAATCGAATCGACCAGGGCGTGGGCGATGATCAGGGGCCAGAGATTGCGCTTGTAGAGCAGATAGAGCGTGCCGATCGCAAAGCCGATGGCGGCAATCGAGAGCAGGCCCTGCAGGCCCTGGTAATAGAAGTGCACGCCGCCAAACATCAGCGCCGGCAGGACCACCATCAGCACCGGCCGCAGGGCAGTGGCGGGCAGGATGCCCTCGATGCGGCGCATCAGATAGCCGCGGAAGAAGACTTCCTCGCCAAAGCCGCCGCTGACAATGCCCAGCGCCAGCCACATCAGATAGCGCGGCAGATTGCCGGTGATCCCGGCAAAGCGATCCTCGACGCCGGAGGGTGTGGCGCTCATGTCCCAGAGCCCCAGGGCCTCGCCGCCCAGGCCGACGATGGCACCGGAACCCATGATCGCGACCATGCCCAGCAGGACCTGGGGCAGGAAGAGGAGCTTGGATTTCAGGCCGGGCAATGCCCGCAGGCCGAAATCGGACCAGGTTTCGGAGCGCAGGCGGGCCATCAGGGCGATGAAGGCGATGGTGCAGGTCATCGACATCGGTCCGGCGAAACGCCAGGCGATCGGGTCGAAGGCCATTTTCGTCAGGATCAGGCAGGCGATGGCTGCGCCGAGCTCGAGCAGCAGAAAGCGGGGTTTATGAGGCGCGTAGACAGGCATTTTGAGACCGTTGGGCTTGAGGAATGAACCGGTTCGCCGGATTGCGAACAGGCTCATTCTCGCGCGGAGCCTGGGTTCAATCTTGAACGATTGTGCGAGCCGCGTGGGCGCCCTGCATGACGCTGCGCTTCCAGCGTGCCGGGCTCAGGCCATAGGTGGCCCGGAAATGGCGTGTCATGTGGCTCTGATCGTTGAAGCCGCAAGCAAGCGCCGCCTGGACGAAACTTTCGCCGCGCTGGCTGCGATCTCGCACCGCATCGAGGCGGCGCATGGTCAGATAGCGATAGGGGCTGGTGCCGTGCAGGTGCCGAAAATCGCGCGACAATTGCCAGCGATCCTGACCGGCCACCTGTTCGAGATCATCCATCGAAACCGGCTCATCGAGATGCTGGTGAATATAGCTGCGGGCGCGTTCTGCGGCGCCGGCATCGAGCGGGCCGCCAGGCGCAGCCTGCCCGGCTGCGGCCTGCAAGGCGGTGGCGATATCGAACAACGCATCGGCAGCGCGCAGCGGATCGAGTGGCTCGTCGAGGTCGGCCAGCGCGGCGCTGACGGCCCGTTTCAGGCTGCGGTCGGTCGACTGACCGCCCTCGATGAAGGGCAGCGCCTGGCCGGGGAGAATGGAGGTGATGGCGCTGGGCTGAATCGTGATCGCGCGGTAGGCGAAGCCTTCCGCTGTGCCGGCATGACCGTCATGCAATTCATCGGGATGCAGCACAACCAGCTCGCCCGGCAGGGATTGGCGCGCGGCGCCGCGATAATTGAAACACTGCACGCCGCGCAGGGTCAGGCCGAGCGTGTAGACATCGTGGCGATGCGGCGAAAACGCGGTCTTGTCGAGGCGGGCACCAAAACGCCTGATCCCGCTATCCGCCTGCCCGGCCATCATCATCCGTCTGTCTCCGTCATGCCCTGTTGATAGGATGCACGGGCGAACGGATTGGATGCAGGCGGGCTGTGATCAGCCGGCGTCTACGGCCATTTCGCCTCGGGCGGCATCGAGGACAGGATCGACTTCACATTGCCGCCGGTCTCGAGGCCGAATTTGGTGCCGCGGTCATAGAGCAGGTTGAATTCGGCATAGCGGCCGCGGCGGACCAGTTGTTCCTCGCGCTCGTCCGGCGTCCAGGGCGTCGTCATGCGGCGGCGTACCAGCTGCGGGTAGATGTCGAGAAAGGCCAGGCCGACATCGCGGGTGAAGGCGAAATCGGCCTCCCAGTCGCCGCTGTCGTGACGGTCGTAGAAAATCCCGCCAATGCCGCGCGGTTCATTGCGGTGCGGCAGGAAGAAATACTCCTCGCACCATTGCTTGAAACGGGCATGGAAATCGGCGCCATGCCTGTCGCAGGCACTCTGGCAGGCGGCGTGGAAATCGACGGCGTCCTGATGCTCCTGGTTGCGATAGCGATCGAGCACCGGGGTCAGGTCCATGCCGCCGCCGAACCAGCCCTTCGTTGTGGTGATGAAGCGCGTATTCATGTGCACGGCCGGCACATGCGGATTCCACATATGCGCGATCAGCGAGATGCCCGAGGCCCAGAAACGCGGATCTTCGCTGGCACCGGGGATCTGGGCGCGGAATTGTTCGGAGAACTCGCCATGCACGGCCGAGACATGCACGCCGACCTTCTCGAACAGACGCCCCTTCATGATCGAGGTGACGCCGCCGCCTTGATCGCTTGAGCCGTCGCCGCGCGACCAGGCCTCACGCACGAAGCGGCCGGGCTCGCCGGGATAGAGGTCGCCGGGGGCTTCGTCTTCAAGGCGTTCGAATTCGGCGCAGATCAAATCGCGCAATTGCTCGAACCAGGCACGCGCCTTGGTGCGGCGGGCATCGAGCGCTTCAGCGGTGGGGGTGTTTGTCGTCATCATGGCGCCATCAATACGGCGCTTGCCGCGAAGGGCAAGGTCGCGGGCCATTCGCGGCCCGCGACAACTCGTAGCGGTTTAACCCGCTTTGCGCTGGCCGCCCTGGCCCGGACGGCGACCGCCCGGCTTGCGGGAACCGGTTGCCGTCACGGTCTGGCCCTGCGGACGGCTGCCGCGGCGCTGGCCGCCACCACCACCGCCACGATTGCCGCCACCGGGCTTCTTGACCGGTTTTGGAATGTGCAGGGCGGCGCCTTCGGCCGTCAGGTATTTGCCGATCAGGTTCTCGATCTCGCGCAGCATGGTGCGCTCGTCCGGTTCCACCAGGGCAATCGCGATACCGTCAGTGCCGGCGCGCGCGGTGCGGCCGATGCGGTGGACATAGACTTCCGCTACGGTCGGCATTTCATAATTCACGACATGGGTGATGCCGTCGACATCAATGCCGCGGGCGGCAATATCGGTCGCAACCAGGATATTGACCGAGCCATTCTTGAAATTGGCGAGGGTCTTTTCCCGCTGGTTCTGGCTCTTGTTTCCGTGGATGGCGGCGGCGCGCAGGCCGTCCTTCTCCAGGTTTTGGACGACACGGTCGGCACCGCGCTTGGTGCGGGTGAAGACGATGGCGAGTTTGACGTCCTCGGCCTTGAGGATGTCACGCAAGGCGTTCCGCTTGGCGCTCGCATCCATCAGCATCACTTCCTGCTGGATACGCTCGATCGGCTTGGATTGCGGTGCAACGCTGACTTCAGCCGGATTATCGAGGAAATCGCTCGCCAGCTTGCGGATCTGGGCCGGCATGGTGGCCGAGAACAGCATGGTCTGGCGCGTCTTGCGCAGTTTGGACATGATCTGGCGGATCGCCGGCATGAAGCCGAGATCCATCATCTGGTCGGCTTCGTCGAGGATCACCGTCTTGACGCCATCGAGGCGCAGGGCGCCGGTCGAGACATGGTCAAGCAGGCGGCCCGGGGTGGCGACGAGAATGTCGACGCCGCCTTCAAGACGCTTGATCTGCGGGCGCGGCTTCACGCCGCCGACAACCACACAATGGCTGAGCTTCATGAATTTGGCGTAGTCGCGAATGGAATCGTCGATCTGGGCAGCCAGCTCACGCGTCGGCGCCAGGATGAGGGCGCGGCAATTGCGTGGGTTGGCGCGCTCATTGGCCTGCGCCAGGCGCGTCAGCAAAGGCAGCACGAAGGCAGCCGTCTTGCCGGTGCCGGTCTGGGCGATACCGATCAGGTCGCGCCCTTCGAGCAGGGTCGGGATGGCTTTCGCCTGGATGGGGGTAGGGGTTTCATAACCGGCGGCCGTAATGGCGCGCAGGACGGGTTCGGCGAGGCCGAGATCTGCAAATTGGGTCAAATGGACACTCATATTGAGGCGCGCGCACGGATTCGTCCGCACGCTGCACCGAATAATTTTTAAAAAGAAGCTTGCGTAGGTCAGCCGCTCGGCGATGCCTCTGCGATACCGGCCAGCAAGTGGACAATACCCGGGGGCGCTGATGGCGGTCGGAAGCGAAAAAGCAGCCGTCTGCCGGTACTCCCTGCGCGCCATGACTCACCTTGGCGTCTACGCGCGGTGCGCAGGCAAGGAGGAGATGGTCACATGTTGCAGTGCAGCGCAAGGCATAATTGATGCGGCAGGGCAGGGGCGGGCCCTCGGCGGATGGACGTCGGCGTGCCGCCTCAGCGCAATTGCCGGCTGGCCTCCGCAAGTGCGATGCCGGCTGAAACCGTCACATTGAGCGATCTCATCCCCTCGCGAATCGGAATGCGCACCCGCGAATCAGCTGATTCGTGGACGTTTTCGGGCACACCGGCGCTCTCGCGGCCGAAAAGCAGGCGGTCATCTGCAGAAAATTCAAAGTCCCAGATTTCGCCGGCCCCGGCGGTTGTGAACAGGACAAGGCGGCCTCGCGCGGCTTCTGCGCTGTTTTGATATGCAGTCCATGAGGCGTGCCGGGTGGGTGAAATTGCCGCACCATAATCCATCGCCGCGGTGCGTATTTTCTTGTCTGTTAAGGGGAATGCACAGGGTTCGACAATGTCCATACCCGCACCGAAACAGGCGGCCACGCGCATGGCCGCCCCAAGATTTTGCGGAATATCAGGTTGAAAAAAAACGATCCGCATTTTAAGCCGCGCATTGGCCGGGGGTCGATTTCAGCATGTGGCATTGCGCCGCGCACTGGTCAGCCAATCCGGCATTAGGTTATACGGCGTCAAAGCCCGCTTGGGCGAAGACGTCAAGTTATCTGGGGCAGGGGGCCGCACTCGCGTGACCCCCGTTTAAGAAAAGAGAAGAGGTCGGCTCGTGACGGAACAGAACGGCGCGCTCGGTGAACATGGTCAGGAACCATCTCGCCGCGACTTCATCTATATCGCGGCCACAGGCGCTGCCGCGATCGGCGCCGGTCTGGCGATCTGGCCTTTCATCGATCAGATGAACCCGGCCGCGGACACGCTGGCACTCGGTTCGATCCGGGTTGATGTGTCGACCGTGACCGATGGCACAGAGATTACGGTGATGTGGCGTGGCGGCCCGGTCTTTATCCGCCACCGCACCCAGGCGATGATTGACGAAGCTCGCGCTGTGCCACTCGGCGATCTGCCTGATGAGGCTTCGCGCAATCTCAATGCCGGCATGGAAAATGCCTCGGCGGCCGACGAGAACCGCGTTCTGCGGCCGGAATATCTGATCGTCAAAGGCAATTGCACCCATCTCGGCTGCGTCCCGCTCGGGATTGGCGCTGATACCGGTGATTATGATGGCTGGTACTGCCCTTGCCACGGCTCGCACTATGACGCCTCGGCACGTATTCGCCGCGGACCGGCTCCGGAGAACCTCCCGGTTCCGGACTATTACTTTGAATCGGAAACGACCGTGAAAATCGGTCTGTCGCCTGACGAAGCTTCACAATCTGGGTGGGTTGCATCATGAGCGGTCCTTCGACCTATGAGCCGAAAACCGGTTTCACGCGCTGGATGGACCAGCGCCTTCCGATCATCCGCCTCGGCTATGACAGTTTCGTCGATTTCCCGACGCCGCGGAACCTGAACTATTGGTGGACGTTTGGCGGGATCCTCGCGATCTTCCTCGTCATCCAGATCATTTCCGGCATCGTGCTGGCCATGCATTATGTGCCGCATGAGAGCATGGCTTTTGAAAGCCTCGAACGGATCCGCCGCGACGTGAAATTCGGCTGGCTGATCCAGTCCATGCACGCCAATGGCGCCAGCTTCTTCTTCGTCGCCGTCTATATCCACATGTTCCGGGGTCTCTATTACGGCTCCTACAAGGCACCGCGCGAAATCCTCTGGATTCTCGGCGTCGTCATCTATCTCCTGATGATGGCAACCGGCTTCATGGGTTATGTGCTGCCCTGGGGCCAGATGTCCTATTGGGGCGCGATGGTGATCACCAATCTGATCGGCGCACTGCCCTTTATCGGTGATGCGATCCGTGAATGGCTGTGGGGTGGTTTCTCCGTCGGCCAGGCCACGCTGAGCCGCTTCTTCTCGCTGCACTATCTGCTGCCCTTCGTGATTGCCGCCGTCGTTGCCCTGCACATCTGGGCGCTGCACGTTCCGGGCAATGGCAATCCGGTCGGCATCGAGCCGAAGAGCAAGAAAGATACGCTGCCCTTCCACCCGTTCTACACGGTGAAGGATGGCTTCGCGATCATCGTCTATCTGATTGTCTTCGCGGCTTTCGTCTTCTTCCTGCCGAACGTTCTGGGCCATGCCGACAATTTCATCCCGGCTGACCCGCTCTCGACCCCGGCGCACATCGTTCCGGAATGGTATTATCTGCCCTTCTACGCGATCCTGCGGGCGATCACCTTCGATATCGGTCCGATCGACGCCAAGCTTGGCGGCGTGATCGCCATGTTCGGTGCGATCCTGATCCTTTTTGTCCTGCCCTGGCTCGACACGTCGAAGGTCCGGTCCATGCGCTTCCGTCCGGTGACGCGGGTCTTCTTCATCCTCTTCGTCCTGGCCTGTCTCGGTCTGGGCTGGTGTGGCGCGAAAAACCCTGACGACCTTGTCTTCGCGATCGGCCATGATGCAGAAGGCGTGGCGACGGGTTTCAAATTCGTCTGGTTCGCGCAGCTGCTGACATTCTACTATTTCGCCTACTTCCTCATCATTCTGCCGGTGATGGGACTTATCGAGAAGCCGCTGGACCGTCCTGCTTCAATCGAAGCGGCTGTTCTCGGCACGGCCAAGGCATAGGGGAGCGATGACCATGAAGATGACCCGCATTTTCGTCGCTGCCCTGGCAGCTCTTGGCCTCTCCGGTCTCGCCTGGGCGGCGACCGCCGGCCAGCGTGCGCCCGAGCATCATCACTGGCACAATGCCGGTCCGTTCGGCACGTTTGACCGCGAAGCGGTCCAGCGCGGCCTGCAGATCTACCAGGAAGTCTGTGCCAGCTGTCACTCGCTCGACCTGATCAAGTTCCGCAATCTCGGCGAGGCCGGCGGCCCGTTCGAGAGCGCAGAATTCCCGAACGCGAATGACAACCCGATCGTGATGCAGATCGCGGCCGGCTATATGATCGAAGACGGTCCGGACGATGCCGGTGACATGTTCGAGCGTCCTGGCTTGCCGAGCGATGCCTTCCCGTCACCCTTCGCCAATCCGCAGCAGGCGCGCGGTTCCAATGGCGGCGCCCTGCCGCCGGACCTGTCGCTGATCGTCAAGGCCCGCAGCCATGGCGCCGATTATGTGCGTTCCCTGCTGCTCGGCTATGACGAGGAAGTGCCCGAGGATGTGCATCTCGCCGCTGGTCAGCACTACAACCCCTATTTCCCGGGTGGATTGCTGGCGATGGCGTCGCCGCTCTCGGAAGGCATTGTCACCTATTCTGACGGCACTGAAGCGACGATGGAACAGATGTCGGAAGACATCGTCACCTTTCTCACCTGGGCCGCCGATCCTCACATGGAAGCGCGCAAGCAGATGGGCGTGATGGTGTTGCTCTACCTCTTCATCTTCGCGATCCTGGTCTATATCGCCTACCGCCAGATCTGGGCGAATGTGAAGCATTGATCGCGCATTACGCGGTATGAATCGGGGCTGCGGACGTGAGTTCGCAGCCCTTTTTCGTTTTCTGGCAGGGGAGATCAGTCGATGACCCAATGGACGCTCGGCATTATCGGCGGCTCCGGCCTGTATGAGCTCGATGGTCTGGCCAATGTCCGCCGAGAGCGCATCGAGACGCCTTGGGGCGACCCCTCCGACGCGCTGACCTTCGGCGAGCTGCACGGCGTGCCGCTGGTCTTCCTGCCTCGCCATGGCCAGGGCCACCGCCTGCCACCCGCGGAGATTCCCTATCGCGCCAATATCGCAGCGCTGAAACAGGCGGGTTGCACCGATATTCTCTCGATCTCTGCCTGTGGCTCGCTGCGCGAGGAATTGCCGCCGGGCCATTTCGTGATCGTCGACCAGTATGTCGACCGCACTGAGGGGCGCCAGAGGAGCTTTTTCGGTCCAGGCTGTGTGGCGCACGTGCCAATGGCCGATCCGGTCTGTAGCCGCCTCTCACGCTTCGTGGCCGAGGCCGGCACGGCCGCCGGCATCGCGCTGACACCGCGCGGCACATATCTGGCGATGGAGGGGCCACAATTTTCGACCCGCGCCGAGAGCGAGCTCTACCGGCTGTGGGGCATGGATGTGATCGGCATGACCAATATGCCCGAGGCGCGCCTGGCCCGCGAAGCCGAGCTGCCCTATGCCTCGATCGCCATGGTGACCGATTATGATTGCTGGCGCGAGAATACGCACAGTGTCGATGTCGCTCTCGTGCTGGAGGTGATGCGCGCCAATACCGTCAAGGCGAAGCATTTGCTCGACCGGTTGACCGCCGCGATGTCCGCCCAGCCACGCACGCCAGGCCCGGACGGGATCGAAACCGTGCTCGATTCCGCCATCATCACGGCGCCCGGCGCGCGAGATCCGCAGATGGTGCAGCGGCTGGCGATGATTGCGGGACGCGTGCTCGGCTGAGCTCGCCGGTGCTTCCATCTGCGTGGACAGCGAGGGGGTGAGCCCCTAACCTGCGGACATGCCGATGCTGCGCGCCCTTTCGCTGCTCACTTTCTGCCTGCTTCCGGCCACCGCCTTCGCGGCCGATCAGGCCGGCATTCGTGCGCTGGACGATGAGGCCTATCTCAATTCGCGCAATGGTGTGATCCAGCTCATCTGCGAGAATGAGGCGACGGGGCAAGTCTATCTGAGCCGCGCCGTTGTGCTCGACATTCCCGGTTTTGCCGGGGATTTCGACATCCTCCTCGCCGCGCGCCATGCGGTGATGGACCGGACCGTGGAGCGCAATTGCCATGTCCGCGGCGAACCGCTGCGGCGCGGACAGATTGCGGGGATCGAGACCTCGAGCCCTGCCGTGAACGATTTCGGGGAATTCAGCCAGGACTGGGCGATTGTCCGTACGAGAGGCCGTCTGGACGATTCGATATCGCGTCTGCGCGCGGCGGCCTATGCCGGGCGCGAGCAGGGTCAGCTTTCCATGTTGCGCGCGGCGATGCATGGCGAACCGTGCCAGATCACCCCGGCCCCGGACCAGATCGTCGAGCCGACCCTGATCTTCCACGATTGCTATGCCCGTCCGGGTCTCTCGGGCTCGCCCCTGCTGGCGCAGATCGAGGGCGAGGCCTACGTGATCGGGGTCCAGCTGGGTGAATATGTGATGTTCAATGAAGGCGGTCGGCAATACAGCGTGGGCCGCCGCCTCGACGATGAATTCCTGCAGGCCCTGATCGATTTCATTGCCGAAGAATCGGGCGGCTGAAGTCAACAAGCCTTTTCCCCGATCCAGCCCTCGTCCATAAAGACCCCTGTTGTGTTCGGGAGTTTTTGATGTTGGTTCTTGTGATGGCCTTGCTGGTCCAGGGTGATGTGCCGGCCCTCGGGGCCCCCAATCCGCGTCCGGCGTTTGAATGCGCCGAACATGTCACCGACGCGCGGGCGCGCCGATCCTGCCTCGATGCGCTGGCAGGCACAGCGTCGAGCGATCTGCAGGCCGCCCATGAAGCGGCTCGTCAGGAGGCACGCGAATCCGACCTCGATTCCGGAGGCCTGTTCAATGCTGAGGCCGGTCTCGACCAGGCCCAGGCGAGCTGGGTCCGGTATCGCGATGCGGAGTGTACCCGGCGCGGTTCCCTGATGTTCGTCAGTGAGCAATCGCGTGAGGAAATTGTCCTCGATTGCCAGATCAGCCTTGATCGGTCGCGCGCCTCCGAATTGCGGGAACACTGAAATGAATCGCCCCGTCCTGCACATTGGCAACAAGCAGCTTTCAAGCTGGTCGCTGCGGCCCTGGCTGGCTCTGCGCAAGGCCGGGATTGCCTTTGACGAACATATGATTCCGCTTGATCGGCCGGAATCGCGCGCCGCGCTCGAGGCGGCTTCGCCCGGCGGCACCGTGCCGGTGCTGCAGACCGGCGGCGTGGCGATCTGGGATTCGCTGGCGATTTGCGAGTGGGCAGCGGAACACAATGCGGCCCTCTGGCCGTCAGATCCGGGCGTGCGCGGCCAGGCCCGCTCGGTCACGGCGGCGATGCATAGCGGGTTCTCAGCCTTGCGCAATGCCTGCCCGATGGATTTGGGCCGGCCAGCGGCGCCGATTACGCTCGATGAAGCGGTCCGCAAGGATGTCGCCGCGATCCAGGCGATCTGGGCCGCCGTGCGTCGCAGCGCTGACGGGCCCTTCCTGTTCGGGCGCTGGAGCATTGCCGACGCCTTCTACACACCGGTTGCGGCCCGCTTCCACCACTTCGCCATCACGCTCGACGCAGCGTCGCAAGCCTATTGCGATGTGCTTCTGGCCGATGAAGACTATCGCGACTGGTTCGACGCGGCGCAGCGTGAAGTCCTGCTGCTGCCTGGTTCCTCAGACGCCTGATCTCTGAACGGAAATGATTTGATGGATCTCAAAGCCGCCATTCGCACCATCCCGGACTTTCCCAAGCCGGGTGTCATGTTTCGCGACGTCACGACATTGATTGGCGATCCGCGGGCCTTTCGCATCGCGATCGATCAAATGGTCCAGCCCTGGGCCGGCGCCAAGATTGACCAGGTCGCCGGCACGGAGGCCCGCGGTTTCATCCTGGGCGGCGCGGTGGCGCATCAGCTATCGGTCGGCTTCGTGCCGGTGCGCAAGAAGGGCAAGCTGCCCTGGCGGACGCTGTCGGAGGAATATGAGCTGGAATACGGCACTGACACCATCGAGATCCATAATGATGCCGTCCGCGAGGGCGACCGGGTCCTGCTGGTCGACGATCTGATCGCCACCGGCGGCACGGCCGAAGCCTCGGTCAGACTGCTGCAGCGGGCCGGGGCGACGGTGGTCGGGGCCACCTTCATCATCGACCTTCCCGATCTGGGCGGGGCCAGGCGAATTGAGGCGATGGGCGTGCCGGTTTCCAGCCTGGTGTCCTACGAGGGGCATTGAGGGGCACCGGGACGGGCAAGCCGGATTGCCTGGCGGACCCGGATGATGCGCATTCAGTTTGACGGTCGCGGTTGCCGGACCGCAATGAAGGCCAGCGTGCCGGAGGCCAGACCGATCGCGATCGCGGCCACCACTAAACCGGCGGCAAGGGCGAAAGTGGTCTGCACCCCACCCGTGATCGCCTGCGCACCGGCCGCCGTCAGATCACCACTCCCTGCGGCCATGGCGAAGACCGATCCCATGACCGACGCGCCCGTCACCAGGCCGAGATTGCGTGACAGGCTGAGCAGGCCGGACACCACGCCGCGTTGATCCGCGCTGGCTGTCATCATGACGGCGGTATTATTGGCCGCCTGGAATAATTGATAGCCGGGCGTCAGGACGGCGATGGCTGCAATGAAGCCGGCCACTCCGAACAGCTGCGGCAGCAGGGACAGGCCGGCCGCGCCGGCCGCCATCGCGACGAGGCCAAGGGTGGCGACACGTGGTGCACCGAGACGGTCGACGATCCGGCCGGCGGGGACGCCGCTGAAAATCGAGATGACCGGCCCGATCGACATCACGAGGCCTGTGACAGCGTCCCCGAGTCCCAAGGCACGGGCAAGATAGAATGGGCCGACCAGCAGTGTCGCCATCATCACTGTTGCCACCAGCGCGTTCATGAGAAGACCGGCGCTCAGGACCCGGGTCCGGAAGGCGGCGAGCCGGATCAGCGGTGCGTGAGCATTGGACTCATGTCGAAGAAACAGGGCGAGCCCGAGCGCGGCTGTCAGCAGCATGGCCAGGTGAAACCGATCGAAGGCTCCGCTTCCCGTCGTCATGCCGAGGGCATAGGCGGCGAGTGTCATTCCAAGCAAGGCGGTGCCCAGACCGTCAAACCGGGTCCAGCCGGCCTTGACCGGGTGTCCGCCTGTTCCGGCGGGAAGGTGACGCCAGGCGAGGATGAGGGCGAGGACGGCCATTGGCAGCATGACGAGAAAAATGGCTCGCCAGCCAAAGCCGGCAATCAGGATGCCGCCGAGCGACGGGCCGATCGCTGTTCCGACCGCCGACATGGTGCCGAGCAGGCCCATCGCGCTACCGGTGCGTTCTTCGGGAACCGTGCCGCGGACGAGCGCGACCGTGAGCGCCATCAAGATTGCCGCCGCGATCCCCTGCAGCGCGCGTGCGGCGATCAGCACCCAGAGTGCCGGCGCAAGGCTGCACAGAAGCGAGGCCGCCATGAAGATCGCCAGCCCGGCCAGCAATATCCGCCTGTGCCCAAGCATGTCGCCGAGACGGCCGGCGCTGACCACCATGGTGGTAACGGCCAGCAGATAGGCGAGGACCACCCACTGGACTTCGGGAAAGGGCGCTGCAAATGCCTGCGCCAAAGCGGGCAGGGCGATATTGGCAATGCTCACCCCCATCGATGAGAGCAGCATGCACAGGGCCAGGCCGGTGATTGCCCAGGGCGTTGATCGGGTGTGGCGCAGTCGCGTATCCGTCGTCATTTCCGTGTGTCCTCTTGCCGGAATAGTCCGGAAGCGCGACGATACGTCTTCAAGTTCACTTGAGGTCAAGCATGAAAATTCTGGACATTGGCGAGGTCGCGCAGCTGAGCGGTACACCGGCTTCGACGCTGAGGTATTATGAGGAGATCGGCCTGATCGCCTCGGTTGGCCGTCACGGTCTGAGGCGTCAGTTCGGGCCGGAGACGCTGCTGCAGCTCTCGCTCATTTCACTGGGACAGTCGGCGGGGTTTTCGCTGCGCGACATCGCCGGCATGTTCGGCAAGGATGGTGGACCGGATCTGCCGCGCGCCGAACTTCGTGCGCGTGCCGACGCGCTGGACCGCCAGATCCGCAATCTCACCGCCCTGAGGGACGGGCTGCGCCATGTCGCCGATTGCCCGGCACCTTCGCATATGGAATGCCCGACATTCCAAAGGCTGGTGACGGTTGCGGGACGGCGGCGGAAGACGCGGGCCGGCCCGTGAGAATCTGCTTCAACCCGGGCCACCTCGCCTGTTAGCCTGTCGCAAATTGTCAGGGAGCAATACAATGTTTATCGGTCACTACGCGCCAGCCTTTCTTGGCAAACGCATCGCCAAAACCGTTCCGCTCTGGGTGCTGTTCGCCGCCGTTCAGCTGGTGGATATTGCCTGGGGCATATTCATCGCGACCGGCATCGAGCATGTCCGGATCATCGAAGGGTTCACGGCCTCCAACAGTCTCGACCTCTATGACATGCCGTGGACGCACAGCCTGGTGATGGCGCTGGTCTGGTCTCTCGGTGCCGGCTGGCTCTGGAGTCTGATCGCCCGCAAGCAGAAACGGCTCGGCGGTATCGTCGTCGGTGCGGCGGTGTTCTCGCACTGGCTGACCGATCTGATCGTGCACGTGCCTGATCTGCTGCTCTATCCCGGCTCCGACATCAAATTCGGTTTCGGCCTGTGGAATAATTTCCCGCTCGCCATGGGTCTGGAGCTGACGATCTTCCTCGGCAGCATGGCGATCTATCTGACGGGCACGCGCGCCAGGGGCGTCTTCGGCCGCATCTGGCCTTTCATCGCCTCATTCCTGCTGCTCGGCCTGTTCTATCTCGGCATGACCACCCCGCCGCCGGACGACATCGCTGTCGCGGGATACTCCGCCGTTGGGATGTACGCCGTCATCTGTGCCATCGCCGCCGGCTTCGATCTGACGCGGACCGCAAAATAGCAAAGGGCCGCTCCGACGCCATGGTCGGAGCGGCCCTGCTTGCCCGGCGCGACGCCTAGCGATTTGTGATCAGTTCGCGGATATCGGTGGTGAAATCGACCAGCGAGGGCTGGTGGATATACATCATGTGGCCGGCTTCATAATATTTGAAATGGACCCGATCCTGATCGAAACCCGGCTGGTTGAACATCAGTTCGGCGGCGAAGAAGGGGGTCGCCAGGTCGTAGTGACCTTGGGCGACCAGTACCTGGAGATCGGAGTTTTGCCGCATCGCCCGGGCAATCCAGGGCGCAACATTGATATAGCTATTGCCGCCCGACTGGCCGGTATCCCAGTTCCAGCCGCGGACCCCGCCAATGGTGGAATAATATTCGGTGATATCGACGCCGAGGGTGCGGGAGAAATAGTCCAGCATGGACGCGGTATAGCTGCCATCAATGCCGTAGAAGCTCGGATCCTGTTCCGGGCTGTCGCCGACACCGTCGACTTCGTGGCCGGTATAGCGGCTGTCGAGACGTCCGACCGAGAGGCCCTGGTCGCGCAGCAATTCGCGTTGGAAGCGGCGCAGGGAGACGCGCAGATTGGCCCGTTCGAGGAAACTCTCCGACAGGCCGGTGAATTGCGACAGCTCGCTCACAATGCGGGCCTTGCGTTCGGCCGGCAGGGTCACGCCATGCATCAGGGCCGGCATGTATTCCTCGATGGCGAAGGTGCGGGCGGCATCGAGGAAAGTATTGATATCATTGTCCCAGGCGGAACGGTCTACGCGGCCATGATACCAGGCTGTGGCGGCAAAGCCGGGCATCAGGCCGACATAGCCGACATCATTGCCGTCCGAAGTGTCGTCGAAGCGGAAATCGAGCACGGTGGAAATCAGTGCGACACCATTGATCGAGACATCGGTGAAACCGCCTTCGAGCTGGTTGAGCAGGGCGCCAATTCGCAGCGTGCCATAGCTTTCGCCGAGCAGGAATTTCGGTGAATTCCAGCGCTGGTGCTCGCTCAGCCACATGCGCATGAAGGCGGCGAGGCTTTCGGCATCCTCGTCGACGCCCCAGAACTCGCTGCCCTCATGATCGCCGAGCGGACGGCTCCAGCCGGTACCCACCGGATCGACGAAGACCAGATCGGCAACGTCCAGAATTGAATAGATATTTTCGACAACATCATAGGGTGCCGCGCCGTCATCCT
This sequence comes from uncultured Maricaulis sp., assembly GCF_963976135.1. Taxonomy (GTDB): domain Bacteria; phylum Pseudomonadota; class Alphaproteobacteria; order Caulobacterales; family Maricaulaceae; genus Maricaulis. Next base: position 16,756 of record NZ_CAXBKN010000009.1, on the reverse strand, counting down.
GGACGTCGGGGAGGACCAGGCGTTGCGGTCCGAACACGCCCATATGCAGCCAGAGACTGGCCGAGCCCGGCCCGCCATTGAAGACGAAAGCGACCGGCCGGGTGCGTGGATCGGTGGTGCCGTCAGCGATATAGGCGGTGGAGAAGATCGAGGCGGTCGGATTGCCGTCCTCGTCGAGCAGGTAGGTTTCGCCGGCCGTCGCGGTATATCGCACACGTTGACCGTTAACCGTCACCTGGCCGCGCGTTTCATAGCTGCGAGCCTCCGGTGTGTTTGCCGTATCCTGCCCGTAGGCCGGAACGGACAGGCAGGCCAGACTCAAGGCGGCGGCCAGGACTTTGATCATGTCATTTCCCCTCATGGTTTGTGGCGAGCTTAGCGCGCACCAGAATGGAGACAAAGTTACGGTTTGGTTGGCTGTGAGCTAGCGCGGCTTCTCGACCAGCAGGGTCTTGGGCCGGCGTTCGCGGGCCGTCTTGAACAGCTGGAAGCTCTGATTGACGAAATTGGTCACATCCGTGAGCGAGGCAATAAAGCTGAGCAATTCCGGCGTGCGTTCCGCCTCGACCAGCCGCACCGGTGCCGACGGATCGGGTGTCTCGAAGCGGACGTAGAAGAGCGGGTCGCCGCGCTTCAGGATCAGGTCCTTCGACAGGTCATGCCATTCAAACGCCCACATGTGCTGGCGCGGCCAGACATCGATCGGGAAACGGCCGCACAGCATCACGCCCGGGCGCTGGGCCGGCATGTAGTGCAGGAAGGGCGGGAACTGGTTCACATAGACCGGATCGTCCGAGACGAAGACGAAGGGCGTCGCGATCTGCAGCATGGGCCGGCTCGGATGGCGCCATTCATTTTGCGGCGACAGGGCCATTATGGATTGCAGCCCGGCCGGACGGGTCGAGGCCATCGGGCCGTCGACATTGGTCATTTGAAGCTGGCCCTGGGCGTTTTGCTGCATGCGCAGATGCAGATCGATGGGGCAATTGATTGCGAAATGGCGCCGGTCGAATTCAATCGCTGCCGGGCAGACCGTCGCCGATTTCGATGTGGTCGGCTTGGGGACATCGAAGCTGACGGGCTGCGGCGCGTCCCAGATCAGGCTCGCTTTCTCTTCCTTGAACAGCCAGCCGATCTTGTAGCGGCGCCGGGTGTTGAACTCGGCATCACGCTGCATTTGCCGGTAGAGTTTCACGAACATCCAGCTTCACCCCTTCTGAAACAGGCGGTCAGCCTAGGGCAAGCCTGCCGTCGAATCGACCGCCGATTCAGCTCATGCGGGCCGCGTCGCGTGATGGAATTGCCGCTGCGTCCGCGCTATAGCCCGACCATGAATTATCGTCACGCCTTCCACGCCGGAAATTTCGCCGATGTCGTCAAGCACGCCATCCTCGCGCTTTGCCTCGAGCATCTCGGGTCCAAGGACAAGCCCTATCGGGTGATCGACACCCATGCCGGGATCGGGGCCTATGACCTGACGTCCGACGAGGCGGCCCGCAGCCCCGAATGGGTCGAGGGGATTGGCCGCATTCTCGGTGCCGACATGCCCGATGATGTCGCCGCAGCGCTCAAGCCCTATCTCGACCTTCTGGCCGCGATGAATCCCGGCGCCCTGACCGAATATCCCGGCTCGCCGGAGATCTCGGCCCGCATCGCACGCCCGGTCGACCGGATCCAGCTGTGCGAATTGCACGAGACCGATGCGCGCACGCTTGAGCGGCGCTATGCCCGCGATGGCCGCGTCAAGGTCGAGCATCGCGATGGCTACAAGGCGCTGACCGGTCTGGTGCCGCCGAAGGAGAAGCGCGGTCTGGTGCTGATCGATCCGCCCTTCGAGGATCGCGACGAACTGGCCCATATGGCCGAAGCCGTGATGCCGGCCCTGAAGAAATGGCCGACCGGGACCTATGTTTTCTGGCGCTCGCTGAAGAATCTCTGGGCCGCCGACCGGTTCGACAATGGCCTCGCCGAATGGCTGATCACGGAACAGGGTTTCGAGCCGGAAAAAATCTTGCGCGCCGATCTGTGGATCCGCGACCTGGCCAGCGAAGGCAAGCTCGCCGGCGCCGGGGTGATCATCATCAATCCGCCCTGGCAGCTGGAGGAGAAACTCCTCGCTCTGCTGCCCTGGCTCGCCGAAACCCTCGCCCAGGGCGATGGCTATGGCTGGCGGCTTGATGGCGCCCTGACCGAAGAAGATGTCGAAGAGGCGGACGAGGACTAGTTTCCCGGCGCCCCGACTGGGTTTCAGACTGATCTCGCGCGGACGCCCCGCCAATCGGCCGAGCTTCGTCGATTGGCGCTATTCAGCTAGCGCAGCAGGCAGCGCATGAATCGCCAATCATGATGCAGCGCTTCGGGCACCTCGGCCCCGGGATAGGGCGGGATATCGACGAAGCCCGCCGCTTCATACAGGCGATGAGCCGAGGTCATGAATGGGCCCGTGTCCAGCACCAGCTCCCGGTAGCCGAAGGCGCGTGCGTCCTGCACGAGCCGGTCCAGGACCTTCGCCCCCACGCCGCCGCCCCGGACAGTTTCGGAGACATAGATGCGTTTGATCTCAGCCACGCCTTCGCTCACCTGGCGCAGCCCTCCCATGCCGATAGCGGTATCGCCGTCCAGAGCAAGGTAGAAGACGCCGGTCGGCGGCGTACCTTCGCACAGCTTGTCCAACGCGCCATCGACATAGGCCGGGATGGTCGTGCCCAGCAGCCCTGCCAGCGACAGCGCGAACCGTTTTTCCACCTCCGCAGCAGCCCAGTCGAGATAGGCGACATTGAAGCGTGTGAGTATCTCCCGATGGCGTCCCAGATTGACTTGTTCGAACTGCAAATTCATTGGCTTTCCCCCGGGTATCCTGCCGGAAGAATGTATTCACTGACCAAGGGTCGCTACAAGGCGGTATTCCATTTATGAATTCCCGACCTGGCCAGCTCGGAAAGATCAATCATGCCGCACCCCTATCTCATTCTCGATGTCTTCACCGACCAGGCCTTCTCGGGCAATCCGCTCGCCGTGGTGTTCGAGGCGGATGATCTCGACGAGGTCGCGATGCAGGTCATTGCCGCCGAGTTCAATCTGTCGGAAACCGTCTTCATCACCGAGCCGAAAGGCCAGGAGGCGGATTACGGCCTGCGCATCTTCACGCCGAAAACCGAATTGCCCTTCGCCGGACACCCCACCGTCGGCGCCGCTGTTGCGCTGGCGCTGCAAGCCGGCGGCGAGCCGGGCAAGCGCCGTCGCTATGTGCTCGAAGAGACGGTTGGCGATGTCACCACCGATGCCCGCTATGCCAGTCCGGTCCAGGGCTCAGCGCGCTTCTTCGCGCCCAGGCTTCCCGAACATCTCGGCGAATTGCCGGAGCTGGAAGCGATCGTCGAGGCGCTTGGTCTCAAGGCCGGTGATTATCTGCAGACCCCGGTGCAGGGCGGCATCTGGTCGGCCGGCGTGCCCTACGCCATCGTGCCGGTGCGCTTCGCCGAGAGCATGGCCGATATCCGTCTCAACACGGTGGCTTTCGACGAGGCATTCGGCGGCGGCGCGGAGCCGGTGGCGGCCTTCGTGGTCGCCAAGGCCTCGTCGACCGAGCACACCACCGATTGGCGCGCCCGCATGTTCGCGCCCAATCTCGGCCTGATGGAAGATCCGGCGACCGGTAGCGCGGCGGCGGCTTTTGCCGGCCTGCTTGCCGAGCAGGGCGGGCTGGGCGATGGCGATCATTCGGTCAGTATCTATCAGGGCCTGGAGATGGGCCGGCCGAGCCATATCCGGATGCTGCTGCGCATCGAGGGCGGCAAGCTGACCGAGCTGATGATCGGCGGCGAGGCCGTGAAGGTGGCTGAAGGCGTGCTGCTCTGATCTGCCCGGGCTAACCCAGGGGCCGAACCGTAAACACATCATTATCGAGTACGCGCGGGATGATCACCCGCAGGAAATGCGTCGCATAGCGGCGAAGGAAGCGGTCTCCGCCCGCAGCCGAGCTGGGCGAATGCGTGCGCAGGCGTATCAGTCCGCTGCCCTCGCGCGCATCCTTGGAGAAATAGGCGATCTTGTCGCCCGGCGAGGCGGCAGTAATCGCGGCGGCCAGGACCGGTTCATAGGCGCGGGTCAGTGTCTTGCGCAGGAAGCCCTCGCTTTGCAGCAGGGCGCGGCGGTCAATGTGCAGGACCCGCCGTTCGCTATTGCGGCGATTGCGGTGGGCGGCCTTGATCAGATTGTTGTGGGCATCGATCTCAACCCGGGTGATCGGCTTGCCGCTCGTGACGCTGTTCCGGCCCGAGACTTTGGGCGCTGTCAGCCAGAGCTGGTAATCGGTGACCGGCAGGCCGGTTTCGTCGACGGCATCGACGACGATCTGGTAGAATTCATTGAAGCGGCTCTTATTGGCGCTGGCGCGTCCAAGGATGCGCTCACGCAGGGCGTCGGCCTCCGCGCCATCCTGGGCCAGCTTACGCGTCTCGTCGCATATGGCGGCCCACCGCTCCGCAGCCTGGAGATAGGCCGCTGCGGTCTTCACCGACAGCGCGCCCAGGATCAATTGCGACAATTGGCCAGCCGTCGCCGTGTCCCCGGATTCGCTCCATTTGGCCGCGGGGCGCAGGATTGTGAGGTGATGCCGGTCGGGCAGGACGGCGAAGGGCGTCTTGTCGGGCCCGCGCCGGGTCCATTGTGTCAGTTTCGGCTCGGTCAGCGAACCGGTGGTGAAGTCGACGGTCAGGCCCTGCGGGTCGATATTGGCGCTGGCGATCCGCACCGTGCCGTCCCAGGCCTCCTCACCGAGGATCTGGGTGCCGGGGATCTGGCAGGCGCCGACGATGACGAAGGGGCGGGTGCCGGTGGCCGAGAAGGGGCTGGTGGTCTCGCCATCGGGCGAAAGCCGGTCGACCAGGGCGATGTCCTGTTGCGCGCAGGCGCCGAGCTCGAGCGCGTGCAGGAATTCCGTGCCGGTCTGGAAACCGCGCTTCCAGCCCTTGATCACCCGCGTCAGCAATGAGCGCCCCAGCGTCGCCAGCGGCGAGCCGAAATTGGCGGGCGCCAGCATCAGCAGATTATCGACGGGTGCACCGCCGGCCGGATAGATATCGGCCAGCCAGCGCCGGGCCACCAGGGCGCCGGTGGAGTGGACGATCAGGTGAAAGCGGGCTGGCAGGCGTCCATCGGCCTGCATTTCGGCAATCACGGCCTGCATGCGCCGCGCCGAATCTGCGACCCGGACATCGTCGGACATGGACGGGTAGCCGCCGAGAAACAGGTCGGCGATCTGATAGCCGTGTCCGGTCAGGAAATGCCCGATCTCGGCCATGGATTTATCGGACGCACTCCAGCCATGGATCAGCAACACATGTCCGGGCATGGCAAGGCCTCACGCGATTGCGAAGCATCCAGACTAGCACAGCCTCAGGGTGTGGGCGAGCCCTGCCGACGCGGGGCGCTAGTATTCGTCCTCGGCACTGTCCCACCAGGGATGCCAGTCGGGCAGGTCGGTGGAGACCCTGAGCGGGAAATCCGGTGAGCGTTTCTCGAGGAAGGACATCACGCCTTCCTTCGCATCCGGGCCGATGCCGGCCTGAAGAATGCCACGCGTCTCCACCCGATGGGCCTCCATCGGATGGCTGGCGCCGAGCATACGCCAGGCCATGCGCCGCATCAGGGCAACGGAGACCGGCGCACAACGATCGACGATCTCCTTCGCCCGCTTGCGCGCTTCGGGCATCAGGTCGACGGCCGGCACGACGCGGGTCACCAGACCGGATTCGAAGGCTTCGGCGGCGCTGAAAGTGCGGCCGGTCAGGCCCCAATCCATCGCGGTCGAAATCCCCACCACCCGCGGCAGGAACCAGCTGGCGCAACCATCCCAGACAATGCCACGCTTGGAGAAGGGGTAGGCGAATTTGGCCTCGATCGAGGCCAGGCGGATATCCATGGGCAGGATCATCGTCGCCCCGATCCCGACCGAGGCGCCATTGATGGCGCCGATCACCGGCTTGAGACTGTCCCAGATGCGCAGGTTGAGCTTGCCGCCGGCATCGCGCCATTTCGGATCGGCAGCGTCGAACGCGCCGCTCTCCTGCGACTGCCCGATCAGATCGAAAGTCTCGGCCCCCATCGACAGGTCGGCACCGGCACAAAAGGCGGGCGGTTCGCCGGTGACGATGACGGCGCGGACATCATCATCCCCATCGCTGGCATCGAAGGCGGCGATCAGCTCATCGCCCATCTCATAGGTGAAGGCGTTGAGCCGGTGCGGCCGGTTCAGCGTGATGGTCGCGACATGGTCCTCGACCGCATAGGTGATGGTGTTGAAGGTCATGGCGGCGAATCCCCGTTGGCAAGCGGGTACACGCTAGCAGAGCGGCGGCGTGATGCCACCCGCCGGGCCGGCGTCAGGCCGGCGTGTCCGGCGCCGCTTCATCCTCGTCGCTATTGGCGAACAGGCGTCCGCGCTCGGTGACCAGCACGACAATGATCGTCAGCCCGCCCATCGCCGCCTGACCCATCACCAGCGGCACCGGTGTGCCGTCATAGAGCTGGCCGATATAGGCGCCGGCGAGCGCGGCGAGGACGCCGGTCATGAAGCCATAGGCCGCCGACGCGGTCCCCGCGATATGGCCCACCGGCTCCATCGCCAGGGCGCTGAAATTGGCACCGATCAGGCCGAGCAGGGCCATCGCCGCCGCCAGCATGATGATGAAGACCAGAAGATTGTCGACACCGGCCATCAACATGCCGGCATGGGCGGCGCTGATCACGGTGAAGGCGATCAGGGCCCAGTGCGACAGGCGGCGCTGACCCAGCCGCATCACCAGCCGGGAATTGGCATAGCTGGTCACGCCCATGCCCAGTGCGATGGCGGCAAAGGCGAGGGGAAATTTGTCGCCCAGGTCGAAATGCTCGGCGAAGATCTGCTCCGATGACCCGAGAAAGGCATAGAGCCCGCTGAAGAAGGCGGCGCCGGCCAGGGTATAGCCCAGGGTCAGACGCGTCGTCATCGCCTCGGCAAAGGCATGGTAGGAATTGCCGAAGCCCAGCTTTTGGCGGAATTCCGGGTGCAGGGTCTCCGGCATGCGGAAATGCAGCCAGACCATCAGGCCGAAGGCGAAGATCAGCAGGAAGCCGAAAATACCCTGCCATGGCAGAACAAAGAGGATGAGCTGCCCGAGGCTGGGGGCCAGTACCGGCACGGCCATGAAGACGGTCATCACCATCGACATCACTTCGGCCATGCGCCGGCCCGAGGTCAGGTCGCGGGCAATCGCCGTGGCGATGACACGGCAGGCCGCCGCTGCTGCGCCCTGGAATACGCGTGCCACCAGCAGCATCTCGAAACTCTGCGACAGCATGCAGACCAGGGTGGCGACAAGGAAGAGGCCCAGCGCACCGAGAATGACGGGCTTGCGGCCATAGGCATCGGAGAGCGGGCCATAGACCAGCTGCGCACCGCCAAAGCCGAGCAGATAGGTCGTGATGACATATTGGCGGTCATTGCTGTGGGCGGTGCCCAGATCGGCGGCGATATTGCCCAGCGCCGGCAGCATCATGTCGATTGCCAGCGCGACCACCGCGGTCATCGCGACCAGCAGGGCCACCAGCTCGCCCAGCTTCATGCTGGCAGGATCGGGCACAGGCGTGGCTATCGATGACATTGGTGCCCCTCTCATGTGCGTGCCCAGGCGGCAGACATGCGCAAGGATGGCGGCGGTTGCAAGACACCAACTGTGCTCGGGCCGCTCAGCTGCGGGCGGGATTGTAGAAAATATTGAGCTGGAAGCTCTGGGCGATCCGCATTGCGCGGTCCATCAGGGCCTCGGTCGCCGCGTCGCCGGCCCCGATCTCGCCGAGTGTTTGCCGGAACAGGCCAAGCCAGCGCTGGAAATGCTCGGGGGTGAGGCCTTTCAGTTTCATGTGGGCGGGCATCGGGCGTCCGGTATAACTGCCCTCCTGCAGCATGACCGAGCGCCAGAAGCTTTTCAGCTTCGCCAGGTGCGCATCCCATTCCGCTTCATCACCGATCTCGGCTTCGAAGATCGGCCCCAGCAGTGGCTCCAGGCGGATATGGCCGTAGAAGCGATCCACGAGATCGGAAATCAACGCCGCATCGATGGCGCGGTTTCGCGGCATGGGGGCGTTTCCGTCCGGCATGGCTAACCAAACACCCGTCGCAGGATGTCGGTGCCACGACGCACCGGGTCCTGGCGGATGGCGCGCTCTTCCTGGCCAATATAATGGAAGACGCCATCGATCGCCCGGCTGACAGCATGATCGGTCACCGTGTCGCGCAGCGATCCGGTGGCGCTGCGATTGCCGAACAGGCTGCCAAGCAAATTCTGGCCGCCCGAGATTTGCGGTTCCACCGCATCAACAGCGCGATAGGCGCCCGATCCGGTCAGCGCGCTTTCCATCGAGGGGCGTAGCAGGCCGGTCAGGCGGCGCTCGCTGCGGCCGCGCAGAAAATCGGTAGCCGCTGTATCGCCGCCGCGGACAATGGAGACAGCATCGCCGACCGTGATCGACTGGATTGCATCATTGAAGATCCGGCCGGCCTCGGGCATCGCGGCTTCGGCCGAGCGGTTGATGCGCAATTCCAGATCATCGACCGGGCCCGACATGCCGACGCGCCGCAGCTGCGTCTGCAGGCTGGCGATATTGCGGGGCAGGGGAATGTGAACGGCCGGGTCGGCAAAGAACCCGTCCGTCTGACCCAGCCGGTTCGTGGCCAGGCGCGCGGCAGTGTCGAGCGCGGCGCGAATGCCCGACCGGGCATCGCCCTGGCTCAAACGGCCATAGCCTTGGGCGAAGGCCGCCGGGGCCAGGCCCAGGGCAAGGGTGGAAAGGATAAATTGGCGTCGCAGCATGACAGTCCTCCTGGGCCTTGTATGACACGAGCGGCTTGAACCGGACTTGAACAGTCCGGCAGCCTGGGTGCGGCCCGTCAGGCCTTCTTGACGAATTCCGATTTGAGCTGCATCGCGCCGACGCCGTCAATCCGGCAATCAATATCGTGATCGCCCTCGACCAGGCGGATATTCTTGACCTTGGTGCCAACCTTCACCACCAGGGAAGAGCCCTTGACCTTGAGATCCTTGATCACCGTCACTGTATCGCCGTCGGCCAGCTCGGCCCCATTGGCATCGCGCCAGACCGGCCCGGTCTCGGCCGCAGCCGCCGCCGGCCATTCATGCGCACACTCCGGACAGACCAGCAGGGGACCGTCCTCATAGGAATAGGCGCAGGCGCATTTCGGGCAGGGGGGCAGTTCGGACATGGGTGGCTCCGCAGGCTGGAATGGCGGGGCCAGGCTCGGTGCGAGCCCGGCCGGATCCGCCACTAAACGTTAAACCGGAAATGCATCACATCGCCGTCCTGGACGACATATTCCTTGCCCTCGGCGCGCATTTTGCCGGCTTCCTTGGCGCCGGATTCGCCGTTACAGGCCACGAAATCCTCATAGGCGATGGTCTCGGCGCGAATGAAGCCTTTTTCGAAATCGCCATGAATGACGCCGGCGGCCTGCGGTGCGGTCCAGCCTTCATGGATGGTCCAGGCGCGGGCCTCTTTCGGGCCGACGGTGAAATAGGTCACCAGGTCGAGCAATTTGTAACCGGTATGAATCAGGCGATCGAGGCCGGCTTCGTGCAGGCCGAGCTCCTCGAGATATTCGGCGCGCTCCTCATTGGCGAGCATGGCCAGTTCGGCTTCGATACGGGCGGAGATGACGACGGCCTCGGCGCCCTCTTCGGCGGCGCGCCTGGTGACGACTTCCGAATAGGCATTGCCGGTGGCGGCATCATCCTCGCCGACATTGGCGATGAAGAGGACGGGCTTGGTGGTCAGCAATTGCAGCCCGCGCCATGCCTTCTCGTCATCCTTGGCGACCTTGGCGAAGCGGGCCGGGCGGCCTTCGGTCAATTCGGCCAGGGCCAGGTCGATCAGCGGGATCAGCGCCTTGGCTTCCTTGTCGCCGGACTTGGCCTTCTTCTCGAGACCCGCCTTGCGCTTCTCCAGGCTCTCCAGATCGGCCAGCATCAGCTCGGTCTCGACGGTTTCCAGATCGGCCAGCGGATCGACCTTGCCGGCCACATGGGTAATGTCGTCATCATCGAAACAGCGCAGCACATAGGCGATCGCATCGGTCTCGCGGATGGTGGCGAGGAATTTATTCCCCAGGCCTTCACCCTTCGAGGCGCCTTCGACCAGGCCGGCAATATCGACGAAATTCATCTTGGCTGGCAGGATTTCCTTCGAGCCGGCGATCGCCGCCAGTTTCAGCAGGCGTGGCTCGGGCACGGCGACATCGCCGACATTCGGCTCGATTGTGCAGAAGGGATAATTCGCAGCCTGGGCCGAAGCGGTTTGCGTCAGGGCGTTGAACAGGGTCGATTTGCCGACATTGGGCAGGCCGACGATACCGCATTTGAAACCCATGATGCTTGTCCTCTTGATACCGGGGCCGAAGGCCGCTCTTACGGGGCCGGAGCCTTGTGTGTCACGCGTGTCTGGAAGGCGTCAAACTCGCCGGATGCGAGCAGGTCGATCGAATCCGCGATGGCGTCAAGCAGGTCGATCAGCCAGACCTCGTCATGCTTGTCGAAATCAGACAGGACATAATCGGTGACGCGGTTACGGTCCCCGGGATGGCCGATACCGATGCGGCCGCGGCGGAAATCGGGGCCGAGCTGCTGGGTGATGGATTTGATGCCGTTATTGCCGGCCGCACCGCCGCCGGTCTTGAGCCGGAACTTGCCCGGATCGAGATCAAGCTCGTCATGGAAGACCACGACATTCTCCGGCGCGACCTTGAAGAAATTCGCGGCCTCGGCGACGCAGTTTCCGGAATTATTGTAAAAGGTCTGCGGCTTGAGCAGGAGCAGTTTTTTCGGGCCGGCGGCGGTGGATACCGTCAGCTCGGCGCACAGCCCCTTGAAGCGCTTGCGCCAGGGGCCGGCGCTCCAGGCCGCGGCAATGATATCCATCGCCATGAAGCCGACATTGTGCCGATTGCGCAGGTATTTGGGCTCGGGATTGCCGAGCCCTGCCAGGATCATCATCGTCGGCCGCCCTCAGGATCGGCCGGCGAGGATTACTCCTCGCCGCCTTCTTCTTCGACTTCAGCTGCGTCTTCGCCTTCGGTCTCATCCAGCTCGGTGAGAACGGCGCGCGAGCCCTGCAGCGTCGCGATGGTGAAGTCGCGGGTGATGGTTGGCTTGACGCCCTTTGGCAGGGTGATGGCCGACATGTGGATCGAATCGCCGATTTCGAGGCCGGTCAGGTCGACAGCGATGAATTCAGGGATGTCCGAAGCCGGGCAGAGCAGCTCAAGATCGTGACGCACGATATTGAGGACGCCGCCGCGCTTCAGAGCCGGGCAGGTTTCTTCATTCTCGAAGCGAACCGCGACATTGACGCGGATCTTGGTGCCGGCTTCGACGCGATAAAGATCGACATGCATCGCCCTGTCAGAGACCGGGTGGAACTGGATGTCGCGGGCAATCACCTTCTGGTTCTTGCCTTCATGGTTCAGCTCGAGGATGTGCGAGAGGAAATTGCCGCTCAGCAGGGCCTTGCGGATTTCATTGCCACGCAGATTGATCGAGACCGGACCCAGCGAGCCGCCATAGACGACGCCTGGAACCAGGTCTTCACGGCGGGCAGCGCGAGCCGCGCCCTTGCCAGTGCCTTCACGAACGTCAACGGTGAGAACGATGTTGGAGCTCATCGACCTGTTTCCTTAAATACAAACGCCGCCAGACCAAGCGGGCGGCGATTTTTCTTGGCATCGCGCCACGGTGTTATTTCGAGCGGCGGGCTATAGCGGATACCCGCGCGCCGCGCAACAGTGCGGGACGGGAAGAGTCAGCAATCGGGCAGTTTCTTCAGTCGAACAGCTTTGAGACGGATTCGTCATTGGCGATCCGGCGGATGGCTTCGCCGAGCAATGGCGCGACCGAGAGCCGGCGCACCTTGCTCGTCTGCGTCGAGCCGGGCAGCTCGGTGATGGAGTCTGTGATCACCACTTCCTTCAATGCAGACTTGGCAATCCGCCCCTGGGCATCATTCGACATGACGCCGTGGGACACATAGGCTGAAACCTCTGTCGCGCCGCATTTCAGCAACGCGTCGGCTGCGTTGCACAGCGTGCCGCCCGAATCGCAGATATCGTCGAACAGGATGCAGCGGCGGCCTTCGACATCGCCAATGATATTCATCACTTCCGACACGCCAGCCTTGGGGCGGCGCTTGTCGACGATGGCGATTTCGGCATCGAGCAGTTTCGCCAGAGCCCGGGCGCGCACCACGCCGCCGACATCGGGCGAGACAATCATAAGATTGTCGAGGCCATAGCGGCGGCGGATATCGTCCTCGATCACCTTGGTGGCGAAGAGATTGTCGGTCGGGATATCGAAAAAGCCCTGGATCTGGCCGGCATGCAGATCAATCGTCAGCACGCGGTCAGCGCCCGATTTGGCGATCAGATTGGCCACCAGCTTGGCGGAAATCGGTGTGCGGCCACCGGTTTTGCGGTCCTGGCGGGCATAGCCGAAATAGGGAATGACGGCGGTGATCCGGCGGGCACTGGCGCGCACCAGCGCGTCGGTGCAGATCAGCAATTCCATCAAATGGTCATTGGCGGGGCAGGAGGTCGACTGGATGATGAAGACATCCTCGCCGCGGACATTCTCGTCGATGCGGACGAAAATTTCACCATCGGCGAAACTCTCGATCTCGCTCGCCGTCAGCGGCGCGTCGAGATAATCGGCGATCGCGCGCGCGAGTGGCCGGTTGGATGTTCCGGACAGCAACTTCATGGCGGATAGCCCCTTGTCAATCGTGAGGCTGATTAACAGAGGCAGGGCCGGGATTGAAGCCGAAAGACTCAGTCTGCGGAGAATCCGGGCGGGGTGGCGAGGCCGGGACTGTCGAAACAGACCAGTTTGAACAGGCTTCCCATTTGCTGCTCATCGGTCAGACGCCAGACCTGACGGGCGATGACGCTGCGTTGACCGGGCTTGGACTGGGACAGTACGGCGGCGCGCGGTTCAATGCCGAGGCCGAGCAGGAAAGGGCCCTGCTCGACCGGTCCGTAGGCTGTGAGCCCGCCGTCACGGGCACAGCCGGTCAATGATTCGAAATCGACCCGCGCCGTCAGGTCGGCGGTGCCTGGCTGTTCCAAGGGTGGAACCTTGCGATGGGCCCGAATGGCCTGCAACGTGTCGCCGGGCTCGCTCTGGGCTGGGCCGTAATCGATCAGCAGGGCGCGGCCCGGATGATCGGCGAAACGGCTCGACAGGAGATCGACGATCTGCCGGTCACCGGGGCGCAATTCGACCAGGCTGTTGTCGGCCGCCTCGCGCAGCCGCTCCGGGATCAGGGCTTCATCAGGCCCGAGCGGCGGGCCGAGCACGAAGACGAATTCACCGCTATCGCTATTGTCGAGTCCGATCAGGCGTTCATGCCAGCGCCCGTCGCGCCGGATGGCCTGGCGCAGGGGGAGGCAGTCGAGAAATTCATTGCCGACAATGATGGACGGGCCAGGCGGCACGTTTTCGAGCCGGTCGATCCAGCGGATCTGGGCGCCGCTGGGGCCGAGCGTGGCAGCCTGCACGGCCTTCAGGGCGGCGCTCGCCTCGATCAGCGTCACCTGTATGGCCGGCAACAGGCCCGGCACGGCGCGGCAGGCGCGAAGGGCATCGGCCAACATCGTGCCGCGGCCCGGACCGAGCTCGACCAGTTGCAACGGATCGGGCTTGCCCATATCGAGCCAGGACTGGGCGATCCACAGGCCGATCAGCTCGCCAAACATCTGGCTGATTTCCGGCGCGGTGATGAAATCGGCACCGGCGCCGATCGGATCCTTGGTGGCGTAAAACCCCTCGCTCGGATCGAACAGGGCCTGGGTCATGAAGGCGGCGACCGATATCGGTCCGCCCTGTGCGATGCGCTCGCGCAGCCGGTCGGCAATCATGATCAGGCCTTGCTGGTGGGCGTTGCGGTGCGGGTCAGGGCCCTGTGGACCAGCCAGGCACCGGCAATGATCATCGGGATGGAGAGCAGCATGCCCATGGTGACATGGCCGCGCAGGGCTTCGGGCATGTGCAGATCCGGTTCGCGGACGGTCTCGAGTACCGCCCGGAACAGGCCGTAACACATCAGGAAGAGACCGGAATTCAGCCCGGGCCGTTCGAGGGCGCGGAATTTCCAGGTCGCCAGATTGATGATCGCAAACAGGACCAGCCCCTCAAGCGCCGCTTCATAGAGCTGGCTGGGATGGCGTGGCAGACACAGGCGGTCACTGGCGAAGGTCATTGCCCAGGGCAGATCGGTCGGGCGGCCCCACAGCTCGCCATTGATGAAATTGGCAAGGCGTCCGAAGAAGAGGCCGATCGGGGTTACGACCGCCGCTGCGTCGCCGATGCGCAGCAGGTCGAGCTGGTTCCGGCGCGCATAGATGAAGAGCGCCAGCGCCACACCGATCAGCCCGCCATGGAAAGCCATGCCGCCCTCGGTTATGCCGGTCACGGTCCACAGCAGGCGTTCGATGACGCTGTCCGGGGTGATCATGCCGCCGCGCAGGCCGGTCGCCATATAATCCCACGCATAAAATACCACATAGCCCAGCCGGCCGCCGGCGATGACGCCCAGCGTCGCCCAGACCAGAAGGTCGTCGACCTGGAGCTCGGAGAAGGGCGCTTTCGGCTTCTTTGTGCCCGGCGCATGCCAGATCGCCGGACGCCGCGACAGCAGTGTCATATAGCGCCAACCCAGCAGGAGGCCGGCGATATAGGCCAGCGCGTACCAGCGCAGGTCGAACCGCAGATCGAGGCCGAACACATCGAACGGGCCGATCGTGAACAGGATCGGGTCGATCAGATCGAAGCTGGAGGGGCAGTATTGCATGGGCGTTCCCGGAAAATAGATGCAGACTGGAGGCATCCACGCGTTGCGCTTTTGCCTCCCACGACGCATATAGACGGCTGTGAGACACACTAATGGCTTTCTTTGATGCAAACGCGCAACCCGCTTCTGAATGATTTCGCTGAACTGATGACGGATGCCTTCGGTGCCGCCCAGGCGGTCGGCGACGAAGCGCGTACGGCCATGCGTGCCCAGGCGGACCGTTTTATTGCCGATATGGATCTGGTCAGCCGCGAGGAATTCGATGTGGTGAAGGCGGCACTCGGGGCCGCGCGCGAAGAGATCGAAACGCTGAATGCGCGGCTCGCGGCGCTCGAGGCGGCCGGGGCAGCCAAGCCTGCGGCCCGCAAGCGCAAGCCCGCCGCAAAGAGCGCGGCGCCCAAATCCACAGACTGATTACCGCGCGAACGCGCTTTTTATTGCGCCTGCAGCGGCGCGGTCATACCGTCCTGGCGGTGTGAGTCGCCGCGCAGACGAAGGAGACTACGCCATGGACCTGATGTCAGACGAATACGCCCCGGCGGCATCCGATCCGCTCGATGCCGTCGAACAGGCCGTCATCGCCGAGCAATATCCCTATGACCGCGAAGAGAATGGCGAGCTGCACCTCAGCGTGCCGGGCGCCTGGCGCGATCATCAGATGTGGTTTGCCTGGCGGCCGGAGCTGGACGCGCTGCATATCTGCTCCAGCCTCGACCTGAAAGTGACCAGCAATCGTTTCCGCGATGTCTGCGAACTGGTGGCAAGACTGAACGAAAAGCTGTGGCTGGGTCATTTTGATGTCTGGGTCGAGGATGGCAGCGTGGTATACCGTCACGCGATCTCCCTGCCGGCCGGCGAAAATGTTTCACCGGCACAGGCTGCGACGATGATTGCCGCGGCCCAGGAGGCTGGAGAGCGTTTCTACCCGGCTTTCCACTTCCTGATCTGGGGTGGCAAGAATGTCGAGGAAGCAACCGCGGCAGCGATGTTCGAAACTGCCGGTGAGGCCTGACACAGACCATGACGACATCGACCAAGATTGCACTGATCGGCGCCGGCAATATGGGCGGCGCCCTGGTCGCGGGCTGGCTTCGCACCAAGCGTAGTGGTGTCGCGCCACAGGATTTGATCATTGTCGACCCGGCACCGTCTGACGCCGTTCAGGCCCTGATCGACCAATACCAGATCCGCCATGTTTTGGCTCCGAGCCTGGACTTGGCCGGTGTAGCCGACCTGATCGTTCTGGCGGTGAAACCGCAGGCGCTCGACAAGCTCGCGCCTCTGCTGGTGCCGTTGCTCAGCGCCGAATGCGGTGTTCTTTCGGTCATGGCCGGCATTACCATGACACGGCTTGCGACGATGTTCGGCGACCGTCCGCTGGTGCGTGCCATGCCCAATGCCGCTGCTGCTGTCGGTGCCGGGATCAGTGTCTGTGTCTCCAATGATGCCGGCCCGGCGATGGAAAAACTGACGACGAAATTGCTCAAGGTTGGCGGTGCGGTCGAATGGGTCACCGATGAGCGCCTGATCGGTGCCGCCACCGCGGTCTCCGGTTCGGGCCCGGCCTATGTCTTCCTGCTCGCTGAAGCGCTCGCCGGGGCCGGCTTCGCCGAAGGCCTGCCGCGCGAACTCGCCGACAAGCTGGCGCGCCAGACGATTATCGGCGCCGGCGCCCTGCTGGCCGGATCCGACAAGACACCCCAGGAATTGCGCCGCCTGGTGACCTCTCCGGGCGGAACCACCCAGGCCGCCATCGATATCCTGATGGGCGGAGGCGGCGGCCTGCCCGAACTGGTCCGCCAGGCCGTCTCGGCCGCCGAACGCCGCTCACGGCAAATGGGCGCCGAGCCGCCGGGACGGTAGC
>NZ_CAXBKN010000008.1:0-45979 GCF_963976135.1 uncultured Maricaulis sp. | reverse complement strand
TCCCGGTCCAGCCAGACCAGCACCAGCGAGAGTGCGAAGAAGGGCAGCGCCATCATGAACAGCATCGGGCTGAACGCATAGCCACCGCCGGGGGCGAAGGCGACCGGGGCGTTGATCCCGAGCCAGGGCGAGAGGTGGAAGACGAGGGCGCCGCCTGTGACCCCGGCGGAGATCAGGGCACCGAGGCCGCGCAGGCGGCCGGTGAAGGTGGCGAGCAGGATGAGGGCGGCGGCGGTGATCTCGCTGACGCCGACGGCGAGGCGGATCACCGGCTCGAATAATTCAATGCCGGATGTCGCGGCGATATAAGCGAAGACCGGGTTGGCGGCGCCGAATTTCTGCACGCCCATGAAGAGCAGGAAGGCGGCGACAAGGATACCAAGAAAAGCGGGTCGATATTTCATGTCATTCGCTCCAGACAGTGCGGAAGAGTCGGGTCTTTTGTCCCGGGAGTGGTTCGAGAAAACTTGCTTCACAGCAGCATGTTGCTAGACAGTCCATGATGCCAGTCACATTCACTTACCAAAACAATGATATAATCGTGATCGCCGTTGCAACCTGATTGAAGCTCTGTCCTTGCCCCTGTTTGAGACCCTCGCCCGCAACCGGAAGCTCCGGCTTCCGCCCTTCGGTGCCTATCTGGCATTGGTGGCCTGCTGGTTCTTCAGCTTCGGGCTGCAGACCACCCTGTTTCCCGGCGTCATCACCTTCACCCTCGGCGAGAGCCCGGAAAGGCTGGGCATCGCCCAGGCGGCCCTGACGGCGCCGATGATGTTGCTTCTGCCGCTGGCCGGCGTGCTGGCCGAACGCCGCGACCGGCGCGGCATCCTGTTCTATTTCTACATTTTCGCCGGATTGAGCGCGCTGGCCCTGGCCGGCCTGCTCTTCACCAACCGGCTCTCCTATTGGGCGATGGTGGGCTTTGCCCTGCTGATCGGTGTCGCCGGTGGCTTCGTCATGCCGGCCCGCGACAGCGCCATCAATCCGGTCGTGCGCATCACCGGCCAGACCCGCCATGGCCGGGTTGATTTGCAGCGCGCCGTCGTCCTGACCTCAACGGTGCAATTCGCCTCGCAGATCGCCGGCATGGGCGTGGGCTATTTCGCCGCCTGGACCGGGCCGGCGGCCCTGTTCGCGCTGCAGGGTTTCGGCCTGGTCATGGGCGGGGTCGCCGCCGCCTTCATCCCGCGCCTGGTGTCCAATCGCGGCCGCTCCACCGCCCACCCGCTGGCCGATCTGGTCGATGGCTGGCGTGCCGTGGTGCATTCGCCGGTGCTGATGCCGATGACGGCGATTATGGTCGCGATCGGTTTTCTCGTCGTCGGCGGCGGTTTCCTGGTGCTCATCCCGCTGCTGATCCGCGAGACCTATGGCGGCGGTTTCCAGGAGATTGCCAGCCTGATGGTCTGTTTCTGGCTCGGCGCCCTGGCGGCCAATATCGCCCTGGTCAAATTCCGCCAGATCGAACGGCCCGGCCGCGCCGTTGTGCTGGCGCAATGCGTTACCGTGCTGGCGCTCGGCGCCTTTGCCCTGCCCATGCCGCTGTGGACGCTGTATCTGCTGGTCTTTTTCTGGGGCCTTGGCGCCGGTGTCGCCATCTCGCTGAGCCGTTCGGTCGTGCAGGAACAGGCGCCGCCGGCCAAGCTGGCGCGGGTGATGTCGGTCTATCAGCTCGGCCTGTTCGGCGGCATGCCGGCCGGCGCTGTCATCATGGGTTTTGTTGTCGGCGCGACGGGTCCGCATATTGCCGCGCTGATCCCGATGGGCGGGCTGGCGCTGGTCTTGCTGGTCATCAGCCTCACAACCCCCATATTATCAGTCAGACGCGCTGGCCATGCCATCGCGGCCATGACTGGCGAGGAAATCGACAATGCCCCGGCTGAATGAAACAGAGATTGCGCGCCTGCGGGACGCGCTCGACGCCACCACCGAGGCGATTGCCTTTGCCGAAGGCACCGAACCCGCCTTCTCCCACCCGCTCAATACCGAAAAGCGCGCCGGGACCTATCATTGCGCCGTCTGCGGCGAAGCGGCCTTCGCCTCGGACCATAAATACGAGTCCGGCTCCGGCTGGCCCTCCTTCTGGCAACCGGCCGCACCGGATGCGATCGAGACCAAGACGGACTACAAGCTGCGCTATCCGCGCACCGAGATTCACTGCGCCAATTGCGGCGCCCATATGGGCCATGTATTTTCCGACGGTCCACCACCGACCGGCCAGCGCTATTGTACCAATGGCGGCGTGCTGGATTTCAAAGCGGATGCGTAGCAGAACCAGTGGCCAACGCTAAACCAACGGGTAATCAGGGGGGAATAATGACATCACTTACAGCAAGCCAACGGGTGATTCGGATCGGTGCGGGGCTCGTCGCCCTGCTCGCCGCAGCCTGCAGCCCGGAGACCACCATGACCGCTGACAATACAGCTGCGACGACGACCTCCGCCCTGATCGACCGCGCCCGCGGGATCGAGGCGCCGATGGCCGAGCAACGTCCTGTCGAGATTGAACAACTCGGCTTCACCCGGATCGATGAATACCAGTGGATCAAGGATGAGAACTGGCAGCAGGTAATGCGCGAGCCCGAAGTGCTCGACGCCGATATCCGCGCCCTGCTCGATGCCGAAAACGCTTATATAGACACTGTGATGGAGCCCACAGCGGGCCTGCAGGAACGGATTTTCCAGGAGATCCGCGGCCGCATCAAGGAAGACGACAGCTCGGTGCCCGAGCGTGACGGCGATTTTGAGTATTTCAGCCGCTACCGCGAAGGCGGCCAATACCCGATCTATTCGCGCCGCCCGGTCGATCCGGTCACCGGGGAAGCCAATGGCGACGAAGAAATCCTGATTGATGGCGATGCCGAAGCGGCCGATTTCGACTATCTCGATTTCGGCGAAGTCGAGCACAGCCCCGACCATCGCTATCTCGCCTATGCCGTTGATATCCGCGGTTCGGAATATTACGAGGTCCGCATCAAGGACATCGCCACAGGCGCGATCATCTCAACCCTGACTGACGAATCCACCGGTGATTTCGTCTGGGCCAATGATAGCGAAACCCTCTACTGGATCTGGCGCGATGATAATGGCCGCTCGGTGCGCGTCTATCGCCAGCCGCGGACAGGCGGCGCCAGCGAACTCGTCTATGAAGAGCCCGATGCCGGTTTCTTCCTGTCGATCGGCCTGTCGGACGGCGAGAATTACGTTGTTATCAATGCCGGCGGTCACACCTCCAACGAGATCCGCCTGATCGACGCCAATGACCCGGCAGCCGAGCCGATGCTGATCGCGCCGCGCGAGGAGAATGTCGAATATTATCTGACAGAAGCGCCCGATCGCTTCTATTTCCGCACCAATCTCGACGGTGCCGTCGACTTCAAGATCATGTCGGCACCGCTTGATAATCCGGGCCGTGAGAACTGGGTCGATGCCATCCCGAGCCGCCCCGGCGTGCTGGTGCTCGATCTGATTGGTTTCCGCGACTGGCAAGTGCGTATGGAGCGCGAGAACGCACTGCCGCGCATTGTCGTGCGCGAATATGCAACGGGAGCCGAACACCAGATCGATTTCGCCGAGGAAGCCTATTCGCTCGGCGTCTCGGCCGGCTATGAATATGCGGTCGATCTGATCCGCTTCTCCTATGAGAGCCCGTCGACGCCGGAAGAGACTTACGATTACAATATGCGCACGCGGACACGTGTCCTGCGCAAGCGCCAGGAAGTGCCGTCGGGGCATGATCCGGCCGATTATGTCGTACGCCGCATCATGGCGCCGGCGTCGGACGGGGCCCAGATCCCGGTCACCATCCTCCACCATGCCGACACGCCCATCGACGGTTCTGCGCCGCTGATGCTGTACGGTTATGGCTCCTACGGCATCACTATACCGGCCGGTTTCCGCGTCACACCGCTCTCGCTGGTCGACCGCGGCATGGTCTATGCGGTCGCCCATATCCGCGGCGGCATGGCGGGCGGCTATCAGTGGTATCTCGACGGCAAGCTGGAGAATAAGGAAAACACCTTCTCCGACTTCGTTGCCGCCGGCGAGGCCCTGGCCAGCCAGGGCTATACTTCACGCGGCAATATCGTCGCTTATGGCGGGTCCGCTGGCGGCCTGCTGGTCGGCGCGGCAATCAATCTCCAGCCGGACCTGTTTGCCGGTGCCATCGCGGCCGTGCCCTTCGTCGATGTCATCAATACGATGTCGGACGCCGAATTGCCGCTGACCCCGCCGGAATGGCCCGAATGGGGCAATCCGATCGAGAGCGCCGAAGACTATCAGACGATGATCGCCTACAGCCCCTATGACCAGGTTCGCGAAATGGCCTATCCGCATGTCCTCGCGACCGGCGGCCTGACCGATCCACGCGTCACCTATTGGGAGCCGACCAAATGGGTCGCGCGCCTGCGCGACCGGCGTACCGATGACGGGCTGACCCTGCTTCGCATGAATATGGGGGCCGGCCATGGCGGCGCTTCGGGCCGGTTTGACAGCCTGCGCGAGACCGCCATGAACTGGGCCTTCGCCCTGATGACGGTCGGCCTGGCCGATGCCGAAGTCGAAGCGATTGCGGCCGAGCCCGCTGCAGCCGCGGAATAGAAAAACCCGCTGCGACCTGGGTCGCAGCGGGCCTTTTCCGGTCGAACGGGGCCATCCGTGACGCCCGGAAAATGCTTATTCGTCGAGACGGAAGACCAGCTGGGTGGTCGCACCACGGTGCATGACTGGCTGCCCCTCCTGTACCTGGGGACTATAGCGCCAGCGGGCGACCGCGTTCACCGCTGCGCTCTCGAACAAAGAGCTGGAACAATCGAGTGGGCGCACATTGGCCGTTGTGCCCTGCGGCGTGATATCGAACAGAACCGTACACTGCCCCTCCAGCATCCGCTCGGCAGCCCGAATGGGATAGCTTGGCTGTACCCGCACAATCGGCACCGGTTCGCGTGAGGTGATCACGATGCTGCCGGGGCCGCTGATCTCGGAACGGGCGATCGCGGGCATGACCGCACCGCCCACAGCATCAACGGCATCCACCGGTCCGGCATTGGCCTCCATCACCGGGGGCGGCGGCGGCGGGGCAACTGGATCGACCAGGATCATCTCATCGATAAAGGTTGGCGGTGTCTCGACCGGCTCGAACCTGATGACGATGGACGGCGCGTCGAGCTCGGGCACCTGATTCACCGGGCCGATATCGATCAATTGCCGCATCAGCAGGAACAGCGCGAGCGTGATAATGGCCGCTACGGGCAAGAGAACCGGTAGTCTCAAAGTCTGGAAACTGGCTGTCATCGGACAGACCTCCCCTTGGACAGCGTGCTGCACGGCCCCGACAGACATTGTCCCTCGACCCGCTCCTGTCCCGGAGGCGGTAACCGCAAACCGGGATGAGCGGGTGCGACGCAGAGCTACAACACAGCCCCGCGCCGCCAGGAAAGCGTGAACGCGTGAGGCGGCGAAACCACGGCAGAAGCAGGGGGGATTGTGACCATTGCTGGGTCATTTCCCGCGAGCGCCAGCCAACCAGGGCCCCGATCAGTGCAGGCGCGCTGTTGGCATGGTGATTGGCTGCGGCGCTCACGCCCGCAGGACTGGCCAAGAAAAACGCCCCGGCCAAAAAGCCGGGGCGTGGTTCATCTTGTCATATCTGCCGGAAACAGATCCGGCGGCCTCTGCTAGCCAGCGTCTTCGGCTGCCTCACCCTCTGCAGCCGCAGCCGCAGCGGCAGCAGCCTGCTGGGCAATCGACTCGCCGAACTGATTGTAGAGATCAGTACAACGGGGCGGGACAGTGATGAAGATGCGGCCATTCTCGTCGATCGTGCCAAGCAGTTGAGCCGTCTCCATGAGATCAGCCACCCCGAACTCGCACTCATCGCGGCGAACCCGCTCACGGATACGGACCCGATCAGCCTCGGCGCGGATCACACTGTTGATATAGGTGATATAGCCACTGGCTGTGGCGCGCGAGTAAGGATAGCGCGTGCCTTCCTGGAAGGCTGCGAGCGCCGACTGCCGGCGATCCAGCTCCAGCCGGACATTGCCCAGCAGGGTCCAGGCGGTACCGGGACGATCGAGGCCACCACGGTTGAGGGCTTCCTCGAACGCGTTCTCGGCTTCCGAGAGCTGGCGCTCCTGGAACAATGCTTCGGCCAGTTTCAGATAGTCATTGCCGTCACCAGACAGCTGGGCCACCTGGCGAAGCACCGGAATGGCACGCTCCCATTCGCGAGCCTGACGCCACATATTGGCGAGCAGGTTCAGATTGCGCTGGCTGCGTTCGACGACGCCGGCATTCATCTCACGCTCGAGAATAATCGCGCCGCGATAGGGATATTCGAAATAGCTGTAATACTGAGCCAGCGCTTCGACCTCACGCCCTTCGGTAAACATGCCATTGATATACATGATCTTGTTGGCTTCGAACGCGTCTTCCTCGCGATCGACCTGGGCCAGAAGAGAGGCGTAGGACCGCCAATTGCTCTTCTCGGCCGGCCAGCGCTGAACCATTTCTTCGACGATCCCCATTTGCTGGGGAACCATGTCGAGTTGCTGATAATAGAACAGCATCAGGCTGTAATCACCGCGCTGACGGTCAGCCGACGGGATCATCGCCCAGAAGCGATTGGCCCAGGCAAGACCTTCACGATAGCGTTCGGCCTGGCCATAGGCCTGGGCGAGCATGCGTGCGAGCGGTGCATTGACGATTTCAGTGCCACCATCGGCGACCGCACGTTCGAGGGAGGCAATCCCCCGCGTGTAATCATCGATCGTGATATAGAGCTGGCCGATATTGATCCGGTAGCTATTGACTTCGCTGGGCAGCATCGCGCCGGTGGCGATGGCCGCTTCCCAGTCCTGGATCGCCTGGGAGACCCGATCGGTGTCGTAATAGGCACGGCCGCGCAATTGCAGCGAAACGGCCCGCTCATATGGATTGATGCTCGAAATCGCCAGGGCCCGGTTCAGGGTCGTGATCGACGCGGCATACTGCTCAGCCTCTTGTTGCGCCAGGGCTTCCTGGACGATCTCCCCGACCGCCGCCGAGAATACCCGGTCCGCAGCATTCTGCTCGGATTGTTCATCCGAACGGCGCTCGCGTCTTTGCGCATCCGCTGTCGCGAAAACACCACCGGTCAACGACACGGCCATCGCGAGCATGGCAAGCTTGCGGGTTACCCCAGTCAGATCGAAACCGCTAAAACGGATCATCGATGGCTCCTTCATACCAGTCCCGCTCCCCTGGACAGGCTTTCACAAACTGTCTGGGTGGCCCCGGTCCGGCGCTCACCCGCTCCCGCAGTCGTCAATGGATGAACGTGGTGGGCCACGCTCATCCATCGCCGTATTCCTATTCCGAAAGGCGGAATTCGAACTGTGTTTCCACGTTCACGCGCGACACTGGCACGCCATCCTGCACTTTCGGGCTGTAACGCCAGCGTTCGACTGCACGTTCTGCAGCGCGTTCGAACAATGAACTGTCGCAGGCGATGATCCGGATATTGGTCGGCGTGCCATTGGCGGTCACGTCGAACCGGACATTACACGTCCCCTCTGTTCCGCGCTCGAGCGCTCGCATCGGGTATTGTGGCTCAATCCGGACCAGTGGCTGGGCATCACGGTCAGAAACCGAAAAGCTGACACTGTCGCTATTCAGCTGCGGCGCCGCGAAATCCGGAATCGCACCCATCACCGTCGCCAGACCTTCAGTCGGCTGTTCAGCCCGCTGACGGTCGATCTGTGGAGGCGGTGGCGGTGGCTCGACCTGCTGCACGTCTTCAATCGTCGTATCCCGACGGCGAGCCGCGATGTCCTGAACCTCGTCATTGATCGAGAAGGACAGCTCGTCGGCATTGGTTTCCGGTGGCGCGCCCTCGGTAAAGATCAGGCGGGTCATCAGCAGGAAGAGTGCGACCGTCACAATGGCGGCAATCGGAACCCCGCCGATGAGGCGAATTATGCTTCCCATAATCAGTCCTCCCTAGTTTTGTAACGTCGAAATCTTGACTTCGACACCCATTTCCGTGAGCAGATCCTGCACGTCGAGAATAATGCCGATATTGGCAGTCTCGTCGCCCTGGATCATGGCCTCGCCCTTGGGATTCTCTTGCAAGAGTTGCTCGATTACCCCACGCAGCTCGGCCATCTCATAGGCACGGCGATTGACCCAGATCTCATTGGTGGACGTAACTGCCACCAGCATGGACGGGGTTTCACGCTCCTCGGTCATGGCATCAGGACGGACCACCGTAATGCCCGGCTCCTTGATGAAGACCGAGGTGACGATGAAGAAGATCAGCAGAATGAAAACAACGTCGAGCATCGGCGTCATGTTCAGTTCGACTTCTTCTCCTCCGGTACTTACGCGGCTAACACGGCGCGCCATATTGAACCTCCCCGGTCCTAACCGTTTTCTTGGTTGCGCTGGAGCGAAACCGGAATGCCATTGGCACCCATCTCGTCCCAGATCTGGACAATGATACCGTGGTCGGCTTCATCCTCGACATCGACCAGAACCGCGCTGCCCGGATCTTCCGAGCGGAAACGATTCACGGCCGACAAGACCCGGTCCACATCCGTCCGGACCTGGTTGACGAAGATATTATTATCCTCATCGACCTGAACCAGGATCGGCGGCGAAGCCGGCGTATTGCTGTCTGGCGGAGTATCCGCCGGTGGCCGCATGTCGATCCCCTCTTCCGAGAGGAAGGTCGCAGTCACGATAAAGAAGATCAGCAGGATAAAGACGATATCCAGCATCGGGGTCATGTTGACCTCGGCCTGGTCGTCCGTGTGCTTGGCCCGACGTCTCATGACTGAACTCCTTCGCCAATTTCGAGCTTGTCAGCCAGGCGCGCAACACGGCGCTTGGCGAGAATCTCGATCTGGGTCGCGAAAATCAGTCCGGACAGGGATGCCACCATCCCTGCCATGGTCGGGATCGTGGCCCGGGAAACACCGGCCGACATGGCCTGTGCGTCCGACGAACCCGAAATCGCCATGACGTCGAAAACCGAGACCATACCGGTCACTGTTCCCAACAATCCGAATAGCGGGGCAACCGCGACGAGGGTTTTCACCAACTCGACATTCTGGTCACAACGCTGCTTAACCTCCGAGATGAGCTGGTCGCGGATCGCATGGGCATACCAAGACTTTCGGTCTGACCGTGCTGACCACTCCCGCATCGCCGCACTCTCTTGTCCGCCAAAGGCGAAGTAGAAGTAGGCGAAGCGCTCGAGGATGAAGGCCCACATTACAAAGGTCGTTATCATGATAACAACCAGAACGGGGCCTCCGCGCTCGAGGAACTCCTGAAGGCCGGTAGTTACGGCCTGGAAATCCATAACGCTTCCTCCGATTAGCCTTGGCCGCGCTCTTCAGCGTGCCGTGCAACCATGCCAGCAGCCTGCTCTTCAAGCACTTGCTGCACGCCGCGAGCGAAGCTCTGCGCGAAGCTGTGAATGAACAACAGCGGAATGGCGGCAATAAGGCCGAGAACCGTGGTCATGAGCGCTTCGGAAATACCGCCGGCCATGATTTTCGGATCGCCCGTACCGAACAATGTGATCTGGGTGAAGGTCTTGATCATCCCGGTCACAGTACCCAGCAGACCCAGCAGCGGCGCAATACCGGCTGCCAGTTTCAGGAAGTTGAGGCCGAATTCGAGCTTTGGCGATTCCTGGAGAATGGCCTCGTCGAGCTTCAATTCCATCGTCTCGACATCTTTGTCCTTGGCAGCTTCATAAGCCATCATGACACGGCCGAGCGGATTGCCCTTGCCGGCTTTTGACTTGCGCTTCTGACCATTGACGGCTGCCTGCGTGCTCAACAGAGCGAACATGCGGAACAGACCGAAGGAGGCCGAGATCGCCAGGAGACCGATGATCACCAGGCCGACCATGCCGGACTGATTGATGCGCTCTTTCAGATCCGGGACGTCCTTGTAGATGTCCAGCAGGGCACCACGCGACGGATCGACAACGCCCATGACGATCTCGTCCGGGTCGGCATTGAAGAGGGTCGACGCAGCGGCAATCAGATTGCCTGGCGGCTGGGTTGGAAGGTCGGACAGGGCCCACGCACCGGTGGTGTCGTTTTCCTTCCAGCGCGCAAAACGCTGATTGTTGTTATAGCTGGTGAAGGCAATGAAAGGTCCGACGCGAGTCACCGGAACCGGCTGGCCATTGCCAATGCCCGTCACCATGGAATCGAAAGTCACGACGCTTTGCTGGCCGATCATTTCGTCAATGGCGCGACGCCAGATGAAATCCAGCTCCGAACGGGTTGGAAGCGTGCGATTGGTCGCCAGGGTTTCAAGCGCTTCGGCACGGCCCGGGAATTGGGCAGACACCAGGGAGGCGTTGATGATGGCGGCAAATTCGCCGGCAGCCTGACGGGCCGCACCGAACAGCTCACCAAACGCACCCTGGCGCTGGCGAAGCTCGGTCGCGAGAACGTCGATTTCAAGCTGGTTGTTTTCGAACTGGGCGGTCAGCGTTGCTGCCTGCCGTTCCAGGGCGGCCATTTCGCCACGAGCCTGGCTCAACAGGGCTTGCTGCTGATTCGTGCTGCTCTGGAATTCACGCAGGCGAGCCTGGTTTTCCTGGCTGGCTTCGCGGGCATCACTGCGCACGCGATTCAGAAGTTCGCTGATTGATCCGGCCGGCTGCGTCTGTCCGACAGCTCCGGCAGTGAGCGCCACACCCATCGAAACGGCGGCGGCGAGTATCTTAAAGGTGGTCTTCATCGCTTAACTCTCCGTTCCAATCCGTTACTGCGCTACCGTCGGCCCTGGAAGAGGCGCGAGGAAGACAGACGGGGTGGTGACTTCTTGAGCGATCCGGATTGCGCGGGTCACATTGGTTTCGTAGCTGCCCGGAAGCGCAACCCAGTCGCTGCCACGCACATTGCGCATGGTCATGCGGCCATCAGGGTATTTGCGGATCATGGCGACACGGCCGATCTGCAACACAGTCACATTGACCGGAATGCCGTCCTCGAGAATTTCTTCATCATAGGAGTTCAGCGAACGGCCATAGGACGCTTCGATTTCATAGGCGTTCAGGATGACGCGATAGCGCTCAGCCGGGGAGATGTCCGGGCTGTCGATCAGCTCATAAAGACGCTCGATCCGGCGAAGCCGGCCATTTTCGCCTTCAAGGCGGAATGGAAGGTCGAGATTCACGAATTGCTCCAGGTTCTGGACCATTTCGCGCATCATCGGCGCCAGGTCGCGCTGGATGTTCTCGACGCGATCGATCTGCTGTTGCAGCGACCCCATCTCAGCTTCCTGCGACCGGATAAACACCTGCTGCTGCTCAACGAACAGCCGCTGCGATTCGATCTGGTCGAGCAGGGCACGGTATTCGAGTTCGATATCCGTGCGCTGGTCATCCAGCTGGTCAATTCGGGATTGCGTCTGCGCACCCTCGGTCGTTCCCTGACGTGCCGTTTGCAGCACGGGCGCGAGTTGCGCAGTGGCAACCCCCCCGACGGCGCTCGCCGCAACCGCCGCCATGAGCGACGCGCGAACCATTTTCTTCAAGTCCACCATTTCTCGCCTCACAATGGTAATCGCAGGGCGCCAATACGGCTCCCCGCCCACATTAATTCGATGCTAAACCGACAAAAGCCTGCCGGATTGGCCCCCTACCCTAAACTCAAGCGGCGCGCTGGCCGCCCTCGGATAACCCGATTAGCGTTCAATTCTGCACGGATGGTTACCGTAGCTGTCTGTTACAGCCCACCCAGAAACCGCGATGGTAATCCCACCGTCTCATCGACACATGCGCGCCTTTGAAATCCGGTTGGACGCTAACACTAGCCAAGCGTTACGATCAATACATCATTATGGCTGGAATGCGACCAATCGCGCTCCTAAAGCAGCATTTTTCCCCTGACGCGCTTAAATATTTGGTGAAGCTCGCCTGCTGAAGGCAGTAAGTCTTTAGCCTGGCACCGGAATGCGGCCCCGAGCGGGGTTTTGCCCTCACAGGCACTTCACAGCTGTGTGATACAGACATGCAGCCAGGAGGTTCGATTCTCGACCGACCTTACGGAATCGTCACGAAAACCGGACCCGGCGCCGCCTGGCCCCGGGATGATTCTCTGGATGATGGACTGAATTGAAGACGGTTGGCTGGGGCGCCAGGATTCGAACCTGGGAATGCCGATACCAAAAACCGGTGCCTTACCACTTGGCGACGCCCCAACCGGATCCGCCAGCTGCGACGGAGCGGGCTAGATACCGAGTCGGGCGGGCGGATGCAACGGCTCTATGCGGTGAGCGGCGGACGGATTTGCAGCTCGTTCCCGGGCAGGGCGATGAAACCAGCGCCCACACCACCGGTTCGGCCCGGCCCACGGCCCATTCTGTATCAGCGTGCACGCCTGTCACAACTGGGCTGGACGCTGCTGTTTCGGCGTTGCAGGGACTGACTGGCTTGGCTATAAACCCTGCCTCGGTTCGGAGTATAGCTCAGCCTGGTAGAGCACCGTCTTCGGGAGGCGGGGGTCGCAAGTTCAAATCTTGCTACTCCGACCATCTGGCCCCACCCCGCCCATGGACATCGTTTTCCATTGCCTCCGGCACCGGCCCGGGGCCCGGCCGGGATGGCTGCGCCGCCAATCCCTCATAGCTGTACCGTGCCATTGCTCTATCAAGGGTCTGGACAGGACCGCTTCTTGCACGGATTGTCCGGTCAAACCTGTACCCGCTTTGGAAGGCCCCGCGATGAAACAGTTCTGGATTACATTCTTTGGTTCGATTTTCGGCGTTGTCGTCGGGTCTGTGCTCGCACTGGTGCTCGCCGCCTTCCTGATCGCTGGCATGCTGGCATCGGCTGTTGCGGGCTCCCGGACCGAAACCACCCTGCCCGGCCAGGGTGCGGTGCTGGAGATCGACTTGCGGGAGGCGCGCCTTGATTCGCCCTCGCGCTCTCCTTTCGCCTTTGCCGAACCGCTCTCCGTGGTCGACATCGTCCAGACGCTGGAGCATGCGGAAACCGATGCCGGAGTGGCTGGAGTCTTTATCCGCGCCAATGAATTTGGCCTGTCTCCCGGCATGGCCGAAGAAATCCGCCATGCCATCGCCGATTTCCGCGACGCCGGCAAATTCGTCATCACCCATGCACAGGGTTTCGAAGGCACGTCTGTGACCGCCTATTTCGCCGTGTCGGGTTCTGATGAAATCTGGCTGCAGGACACCGCCAATTTCACCCCGGCGGGCCTG
Source organism: uncultured Maricaulis sp. (assembly GCF_963976135.1). Lineage (GTDB taxonomy): Bacteria > Pseudomonadota > Alphaproteobacteria > Caulobacterales > Maricaulaceae > Maricaulis. The sequence goes on along the minus strand of NZ_CAXBKN010000008.1, from coordinate 32,746 downwards.
GCCTCGGAAGTCCTCTTCCTCGGCGGCCTGTTTGAACAGTTCAACGCCGAGGTCCAGTTCGAGCAATTCTTCGAATTCAAGAATGCCGCAAATGTCTATACCGAGACCGGCTTCACCGACGCCCATCGCGAGGCCACTCTCTCCTATATGAATTCCATCTTCGATACAGCGATCACCGAAATTTCCAGTGATCGCAGCATTAGCGCTGACGCCCTGCGCGGCGTGTTCGAGACCGCACCGCATTCCGCCGAGGATGCGGTCGAGCGTGGTCTGGTCGATCGCCTGGGCCATGTTGTCGACGCCCGCGAATCAGCGCTCGCCCGCGCCGGATCCGGCAGCCAGATCCTGGCGATCGAGGCCTATCATTCGATGCTCAACCCCTGGAGCAATAATCCGGCGATCGCCCTGATCGAAGGCCAGGGTGCCATCGTCACCGGCAACGCCGCCCAGAGCCCGTTTGCCAGTGGCGGCGGAATTGGCAGCGACAGCATGTCGGACGCGATTCTCGAAGCCGCCAATGATGCGAATATTCGCGCCATTCTCGTCCGGGTGGATTCGCCCGGCGGGTCGGCCATTGCTTCGGACCAGGTGTGGAATGCCATCGAACGGGCCCAGGAGGCCGGCAAGCCGGTGATTATCTCCATGGCCTCGATGGCGGCATCGGGTGGCTATTATCTCGCCGCGCCGGCCGACTATATTCTCGCTCACGCCACCACGCTGACCGGCTCTATCGGTGTGCTGGGCGGCAAGGTCGCGCTTGAGGGCACATTCGAGATGGTCGGCCTGCAATCGGAGTCGGTCTATGTCGGCGGGGAATACGCCACGGCGTTCTCCGGCCAGCAGGCCTGGACCGAAACCCAGCGTGACGCCTATCGCGCCCAGATGGCCGAGACCTATGAGGACTTCACCCAGCGCGTCGCCGATGGCCGCGACCTGCCGCTCGAACGCGTGCTCGAGATCGCCCGCGGCCGGGTGTGGACCGGTGCCCAGGCCCTCGATCTCGGCCTGGTCGACGAGATTGGCGGCTTCCGCAATGCCGTCGATGCGGCGCGCGAACTGGCCGGCATCGCACCGGAATCCGATGTCCGCCTCGTCCGCTTCCCGCGGGAACAGACACCGCTCGAGGCCTTTTCAGCCCTGTTCGGCATGTCGGCTGAAACGGCGGAAACAGCAGCGCGGGTCAATGCGCTGCTCGAACTGCCCGAAGTACGCTCCGCCCTTGAGGCGCGCGCCCGGCTCGGCTCCGGCCAGGCGCAATTGCGCACGACGGCACAGCAGCCGAACTGACCCGAGGGTTGGATTGAAGACTGATCAGGGGCCTGCAGCACACGCTGCGGGCCCTTTTTCCTGCCGGACTCAGACCGACAGCATCCCGATAATCAACAGGATCAGCATGCCGAAGGAGAGAATGATGCCATAGGAAATATCCATGAATATCGTCCGCAAAAGGGACGAGAAACGGCCATGCCGGTAGACGACGCGATGCAGCCGGTAGAGGTAATAATTCGACCAGACGACAAAGCCCGCCCCGGCCGGTGCCGGTCCGATCACCGAACCCAGTGCCAGCACCAGGATAAAGCCGAAGAAAAGCACGGAATGGAAGTGGAGCGAGACGACCAGATGGTCGTAGAAGAAATAGCCGCGCTTGTAGAAATGGGTGATCGCCAGCAAGAGGGCATAGATCGGCAACAGGCCAAACATCAGCCTTGGCGCCCACACCTGCATCGACGACACCACTGATGCGCCGCCATCATCGATAATGCGGTCGGCCTGGTCGGCCAGACGCTCGCGGGCCTCGACCGGCAATTCGTCAAGGCCGCTAATCTGCACCTCATCCGTCTGGGATGAACCGGCGGCATCGGGTGCACCGGCGCCATTTCCTGCCCCGTCATCGTCGGCATTGGCGACAGGCGCCGGCAACAGGGCTTCCCGGATCGCGCGTTTCAACTCATCGGTCCCGACGGATTCTCGCGCGGCCCGCTCCTCGGGAGTCTCATTCGGGTCGGCGGGCGGGGCCAGCGCCTCCGATCCACGCGCGATCTGCTCCGTGATCGCGGCGCGTTGCGCCTCCGATATACCCTGCTGCTCGAGCTGATCATTGAGCTCGTCCAGCGGAATTTCACCGACCGCCGTATCCATGGCCTCCCGGGCACCGATGGACAGGATCTGGGCATCGGGATTGCTCTCAAAACTGTTGAAGGCAAAAACGATCAGGAAAAAGAGAACACTCGCTGTCAGATACAGCCTGAAGGGCATCACATAGCGGGCGCGGGCGCCGGAGAGATATCGCCGGGTCAGCTTGCCGGGCTGAAACATCAGCGGCGGCAGGGTGCGCCACAAACGCCCCTCGAGCCCGAACAGCCCGTCGAGGACATCGAGCAATAAATCCCAGATCGGCCGGTGATAGGTTTCCGCGGTCTGTCCGCAACTATGGCACACCGGACCAATCAGCTTGGTGCCGCAATTGCTGCACAGGCCGGCGGCATAGGCCGGCTCGAATGCCGAGGGTCGGACGCGCTTCTTGCGCCGTGATGCGTGAATCGCATCACCCAGCTCACCGCCCGCTGAATCGGCAATAATCGCGTCTGAAATACTGTCGCCGCCTGACATGAGAGCCCCCCAACCTTGCTCGAATTCAGCTCAAGCTAGGTCGGGAGGCCCTCATCTGACAAGCGCGCGATTATTCGGTCGCAGTTTCGGAGCGATCGATATCGGCAAAACACAGGTAACGCGTACGGTGGATATCGGTCAGATTGTCGACCCATCCGGTAACGCGTGGATTCACCAGGTTCTTGTTGACGTAATAGACAAGCGGAATGATCGGCATGTCATCGATCAGCATTTGCTCGGCCTGTGCCAGCAAGCCGGCCCGAACGCCCAGATCCTGCTCCCGATTGGCCTGCTCCACGAGTGCGTCATACTCCGGATTATTATAGCGGGAGTAATTCATCGGCACCGAACGGAACTCGCCGAGGAAGAGGAAATTATACGGGTCGTTATAGTCGGCGATCCAGCCACCATCCGCGATCTCGAAGTCAGAGGCGCGCAGATTGTCGTAGTGAATCTGGGTGTCATTGACGATCAATTCCGGCTGGACCCACTCGGCAATCGCCGACCAGTCATTCTGGACGACCGGCGCGACGCGCGGATTATCCGCAGTCGCCCGGTAGGTGTATTCAAAGCGGAATGGATTATCCGGGCCATAGCCGGCCTCGGTCAGCAGTTCGCGGGCCGTGGCGCGCCGCTGTTCCACCGGGATATCGGCCCAGCTGGCTTCCACACCGCTGACATAATTGTCGATGCCCGGAGGGACCAGCGAATAGGCCGGCAATTGTCCGGCGCGCAGGATTTCATTGGCGATGAACTCCCGGTCGATCGCCATGCCCAGCGCATTGCGCACGGACGGATCAGAGAATTGCTCCAGCGTCGTGTTGATGGAGAAATACACTGTGCCCATATAGGGATGGACGCGCACATAGTCGGGGATTTCCCGGCGCAGGAATTCCATCTGCTGACCCGGGAATTCCATATTCAGGTCGAGTTCGCCATTACGCACCCGCCGCCCGGCCGCACTATTGTCGACCGTCGGGTAGTAATAAACCTCGTCAATGCACGAATTGGCATCATCGAAGAAATAGGAATTGCGGCTGAGATGGACGAAGTTATTCGTGCGCCAGTCGATCAGCTTGTAGGGGCCGTTGACCTCGATATTCTCGGGGCGGACCCACTCATCACCGAATTGCTCGACGATGTGCTGGGGCAAGGGGAAGGTCGTGTAGTGGGTCAACAGGCCCGGCAGATAGGGCGCCGGGTTTTCCAGATGGATTTCCAGCGTCCGGTCATCAACCGCTATGACGCCAATCGCCTCCGGTGGAGCCTCACCGCGGCTGACCGCCGCCATACCGACGATTGGATAGAGCAGGGAAACATATTGCGCACCGGTTTCCGGGTTGGCGATCCGGCGCCAGGCATAGACAAAATCGCCCGCCGTTACCGGCTCGCCATCGGACCAGTATGATTCACGCAGGTGGAAGGTCCAGGTCAGGCTGTCGTCGCTGACTTCCCAGCTCTCGGCCATGCCCGGAACCGGGTGCGCATCGGGGTCTTCGGTGAAAAGGCCGACGAACATGTCGCCGATGATATTGTTTTCCCAGGTGCCGCTGGCCTTGTGCGGATCGAGCGACAGGGGCTCGGCATTATTGCCGCGGTGGATGACCACCTCATCGGATGGCGGAGGCCCTTCGCCGCCACAACCGGCCAGAGCCAGAGCTGATGCGGATGCGAGCATGGCGAACAGTAATTTAGTGCGGGTCACGATTTCGGTCTCCCCTCCCAAGGTATCCAAGCGATTCGCTGATGGTCTATCTAGCGCAACATCATCTGCCGGTCGACACTTGCCGACGCGTCGCGCATAGTCATCTCCATCCTTTAGATAAGCGTGTGAACATGAACACTCGATTACTGCTTCTCGCAGCCGCCATTTCCCTGCCATCACCGGCGCTGGCGCAAACGCCGGGCGCGCCGCTCGATGACCTCTTCGCCTGTGAATCGATCGCCGAAAATGCCGCGCGCCTGACCTGCCTTGATGCCGCGGTCGCGGCCCTGCGCAGCGAAGCGGCTGCCGGCAGTATTATTGCGGTCAATCGCGATGATGTCGAAGCGGCCGAAGAGGCCACCTATGGCCTGCGGATTCCCGGTTTCAGCCTGCCTTCCATGCCGCGATTGGGCATGCCGCGTGGCAGTGCCAGCGATCTTGCCGCCGCCGGTGCGACCGATCCCGCCTCGGGCAATCGCGCCGTGTCACGCGATGAGACCGGTCAGATTGACCGGATCGACAATCTGGCGATTGCCAGCATCAGCTTCAATCGTTCGCGGCGCGCCGTCGTCACGCTGGCCAATGGCCAGGTCTGGCAACAGCTGGATTCCGACTCGACCCATATCGCGCGCAGTATTGATGCGAGCGAGGGCGCCAGCATTCGCAGCGCCGCGCTTGATTCCTACATGATGCGCCTCGGCGAGAACGGCCGTTGGTTCCGGGCCCGGCGCACGCAATAACCCACCAGGAGTTGGTTTACATGATGACCTCACGTCTTGCCCTGATCGCCGCGCTGAGCGGCATCGCCGTACTGACGCCCGCCACCGCGCTGGCGGACGATCCGGTTGCCGATATTCTGGCCTGCCGCGCGATTGAGCCGATCGAGGCCCGCCTCGCCTGTTTCGACAGCGCCGCCGCGACCCTTGCCTCGGCCCATTCGAGTGGCGATATCGTCACCGTGATGCGCGAGGATGTCGAAGCCGTCGAGCGTGACAGTTTCGGTTTCTCCATGCCGAGCCTGCCGCGCTTCCGCGTGCCATTGCTGGCCGGACGCGCCGAGGCCAATGTGCGCGATGCCAATACACTGGTTGCCGCTGCCGATGCCGCCAGCTCCAGCGGTGAGACCGCTGCAGCGTCTGCCGCGACGCCGAGCCCGGCGCCCGCAGCCACGAGCGATACGGCGACGGCGGCCGCAACCGATGTCCAGATCCTGGACCGCGGTGCCGACGGCAATGTCGACCGGGTCATGATGACCATCGCCCGCACGCGGACCGTTGGCTATAATACGACGATCTTCTACATGGAAAACGGCCAGGTCTGGCGCCAGAAAGATGATCTCACCGTTCGCCTGCCGCGCAATACCGAGGGTTTGACCGCAGAAATCCGCCGCGGCGCGATGAGCAGTTTCCTGCTTCGGGTCAATGGCCGCGGCCGTGCGATTGCGGTGGAGCGTCAGCGCTAGCGCCGGCACGGCCCGGTTTCATCCCCGGGACCAGACGACAGACAAAAGGGCCACCCGGATCGGGCGGCCCTTTTTTTTTCATGTCCGGTAGTGCCCGAACGCCTCGGGCTGACCGCATTGGTACAGCTGCGCCCCGGCGATCACCGATCCTTGGGATCGATGGCGTCGCGCAAACCATCGCCGATGAAATTGAGACAGAACAGGGTCACCATCATCGTCACCGCCGGCACAATCAGGGTCCAGGGGGCCACTTCCATGTCCTGCGCACCGGCCGAGATCAGCCGGCCGAGCGAGGTCAGTGGCTCCTGCACACCGAGACCGAGAAAGCTCAGAAAGCTCTCGGCCAGGATGACGACCGGAATCATCAGCGTCACATAGACGACGACCGGACCGAGCACATTGGGGATGATGTGGCGCTGGATGATCATCCAGCGCGAGACACCGGCGGCCTCGGCCGCTTCAACAAATTCCATTCGCTTCAGCGCGATCGTCTGACCGCGCACGATGCGCGCCATGGTCAGCCATTCAACGGCGCCGATCGCCACGAAGATCAGGATGATATTGCGCCCGAAAACCACCATCAGAATGATGACGAAGAAGATGAAGGGCAGGGAATACAGGATGTCGACAAAGCGCATCATCGCCTGATCGACACGGCCGCCGATGAAGCCGGCCGTCGCGCCCCAGGTCACGCCGATCACCAGCGAGACAATGGTGGCGACAATGCCGACCATCAGCGAAACGCCAAGGCCGACCAGTGTTCGCGCGACCATGTCACGGCCCTGGGCGTCAGTGCCGAAAAGATGCCAGTTCTCAAACGTCGGCGGCACCCAGACTTCTTCGCGATAAATCGTGTCGTAATCATGCACCCAGACGCCGAACTGGCCGAGAACGGCCAGCACGATCAGCGTGCCAAGAACAATAAGGCTGACGACAGCGGCCTTGTTCCGCATCAGGCGGGCGCGCGCGTCTTCCCACAGCGAGCGGCCGCGGACTGCGGCCGTTTCGATCAGTTCAGCCTTTTCGCCGGGTGTTGCAAGCGTGCTCATTATTCGTACTTCACCTTCGGATTGAGGACCCCATACAGCAGGTCCGCGACCAGATTGAGGACGATGATGAGGCTGGCGTAAATGATCACGACACCCATCACCAATGTGTAGTCACGCTGCAGGGCCGCATCGATGAAATGCTTGCCGATTCCGGGCAGCTGGAACACGACCTCGATCACCAGCGAGCCGGAAATCAGCGCCGCCGACGCCGGCCCGAGATAGCTCACCAGCGGCAGGATGGCCGACCGCAGGGCATGGCGGACAATGACCGCGGAGGGCGAGAGCCCCTTGGCGCGGGCTGTCCGGATGTAATTGGACCGCAGGACCTCAATCATGCTCGCGCGCATCAGCCGGGCTATGATCGCGATCTGCGGCAGGGCCAGCGTCACGACCGGCAGGATCAACCGGTCGGGTGTCATGCCGAGACGCGGATCAAGTCCGCCCGTGGGCAGCCAGCCGAGATACAGACCAAAGAAGAGCGCCAGGATCGGGCCCATCACGAAAGGCGGGATGCTGATACCGACCATGGCAAAGGTCATGATCGCGAAATCGCCGCCGGTATTCTGGCGCAGCGCCGCAACCGAACCCAGGAATGAGCCGGAAATCACCGCCAGGATCATCGAACAAATGCCGATTGTGGCACTGACCGGGAAGCCTTCTGCGACGATTTCGGCAACGTCCTTGTCACGGACTTTCAGCGATGGGCCCAGATCGCCATGGAATAAATTGACCATGTAATCCAGGTATTGCTTCCAGACCGGCTGGTCCATGCCATAACGGGCCATGAGGATTTGCCGCGTCTCATCCGGCATCGGGCGTTCCAGATCGAACGGCCCGCCGGGCGCGGCGTGCATCATGAAAAACGCGACCGCGATGATCACGAGAATCGTAGGGATGGCGATTAGAACTCGCCTAGAAATAAAACCAAACATGCTGAATAGAGCTCAATCCGAGTGTTGCTGCAGTTTCAGGCTGGCAGCCGCGATGTCAATGAAGCCTATGTCGCTGCATCGCAGCATCCTCGACGGACAAGGGCGGAACAGCTGCAGTTCGGGATGCCTGCGGCTCGGTCACCATCAATGCACCAGCGAGCTGGGCAGCCGCAAGTAGCAACAGCATCCATCCGATGCGCACAAGGCGCTTGCCTAGAAACCGGGCGACGTCCAAATTCCCTACCTCGAAATCAAACCAATCCTCGGTCACGCAATTTCCGCGCCGTCCGTGAACGAGCGTGATTTGCGTGTGTTCGCGACGGCACTAGAATGCGTAGCATGAGAACCGGAAGGGCCATAGCTATGCACCGCGCGCTTTGGTGGAGGGATTTCCAGTTCGAGGGAGGCGTGGTCACGGTCAAGAAGACCGGTGCGCGCCTGCGTCTCGGACCGGGATTGATCGGCGAAGTCCTGTCCTGGCTTCCCTTCTATCTTGTCGTCGAAGGCTGGCGCTTGCGCCGACCGTCCCGTTCTGGGCCGAAAATCTGGTTCGCCCCCGACCGGCCGCGGCCCTGGTATCTGATCTGGTCTGTGCTCCACTTCGCCGGTGCGCGAATCGCGAAAACCGCGGGCGAGGCCGACGCCGTTTTCTGCTTCGATGATTCCACCACCTGTTCTGCCCTGGAATGGCCCTCCGGCGCGCGGGCCATCAATCGCCACTGCCAGAGCATCGCCAAGAGCCATGTCGGCACCGTGTTCGAGCGGTGCTTTGGCTACCCGCTGAATGTGGATCCGGCCCGTTTCACCGGCCAGCTGGTCCGCAAGTCGGAAGCCAATGGCGCCCATGACGGCCGCATCGTCGAGGCGCCCTGCGTCGCCGAGCCCGGCTTCGTCTATCAAAAAGTGATCGACAATTCGATCGATGGCGGGCTGGTCGAAGACCTGCGCTGTCCCACGATCGGCGGTCAGATTCCGCTCGTCATCCTCAAGCGCCGGCCGATCGGCAAGCGGTTCGCGAATTCGAATGCAAGCGTCGAAGTCGTCGAGAGCCAGGCCGTGCTGAGCGCGGCGGAACTGGGCAGCCTGGCCGATTTCGCCCGCGCCATGCAGCTTGACTGGGGCGGGCTGGATGTGTTGCGCGACAAGGCTGATGGCCGGCTCTACGTGGTCGACGTCAACAAGACCGATATGGGACCGCCGATTGCCATGGCGATGGATGACAAGATACGGGTCACCAAACGGCTGGCGGCTGCCTTCCTGGACTTTCTGCGCCCGGTGCCCGCCATGGACCCACGAAGACGCTCATGACTCAAATTCCCTTCCAGCAAAAACTCGATGTCGAGTACGGCGTCTGTGAGACACTCTCGCCCATGATCCGGCGCGTCACAGCGCCCAATCCAGGCCCTTTCACCTATACCGGGACCGGCGTCTATATCATCGGGCATGGCGAGGTCGCGGTGATCGATCCGGGTCCGTTCGACCCCGTGCATGAGGCAGCCCTCGACGCGGCGCTGGCCGGCGAGCGTGTCAGCCATGTCCTTGTCACCCATCATCATCTCGACCACTCCCCGCTCGCACATCCGCTGGCGGCGAAGCATGGCGCCAAAGTCTATGGCTTCGGCGCCCAGAACACCCTCCCGGCTGGCGGCGAAGTGCGTCTTGAAGCCGGCGACGATGTTGGTTTTGCGCCCGATATCGAGATTTCCGACGGTCAGGAATTCAACGGGCCGGGCTGGACGGTCGAAGCCCTGCACACGCCCGGCCACACCTCCAATCATGTCTGCTATGCGCTGAAGGAAGAAAACGTCCTGTTCAGCGGCGACCATATCATGGCCTGGTCGACCAGCGTGATCAGCCCGCCCGACGGCCATATGGGCGATTATCTCAGAGAGCTCGCGCGCGTGCGCGACCGCGGCTTCACGCGGCTCTGGCCGACCCACGGACCAGCGGTTGAAAGCCCGGACACATTCGTTCAGGCCTATATCGATCACCGGTTGAAGCGTGAGCAGCAGATTGTCGACACCCTCGCCTCAGGCCCGCAATCTGTCCCGCAAATCGTCGCCATCATCTACACACATGTCGACAAGCGCCTGCATCCCGCGGCGGCGCATTCGATTCTCGCCCATATGATCCACCTGATCGAAACCGGGCATATCGAATGCGAGGGCGAGCCCAGCCTGACGAGCCTCTTCCAGCTGCGCGATCAGGGTTGAGCCGCCTCCAGCGACTCGAGAAAGCCCTGCACCCGATCCGCATTGCGGCCCAGATCATGGACCGGCTGACGCGCCATTGAGCGAATATCGACCAAGCTGCCGCCCGCCGGACCGGGTCTCACCCGGACCACGATATCGTCCCGAAAGCCGAACCAGAAACTCTCGGCCCCCGCCTCCAGCATTCCGGCTTCGGCCGAGGCGGTGCTGACGCGCCAGCCCTGCTCGCGCGCGAGCTCGAGGGCGCGGGCAAAGGCGCTGTCTGCCGCTTCATCCAGATGCAGCGTCCCGATCGCGGGATAGCGCGCTGCCTGCAGCGCGGGCAGGCTCTGCCCGTCCGCCGCGGCCTTGCCCGCATAGGTGAGACTGGCATCGAGATCCGAGCGCCGCGCTGTAAAGGCGGCGGAGAAATGCGGCGGGTCGCTGAAATCGGTCGTCACGTCGAGGACTGCCGGGGCCGCGGCTTTACGCGCCTCGACCTGCAGGCTCAGAGCCAGCCCCGCCAGAGTGATCAGCGACAGGGCGACCGCGCTGACCCAATTGCCATAGCCCTGCCGGGCCAGCACGCGATAGAGGGTGAGCGCGCCCAGCGTCAGCAGCCCGGTCACCAGGCCGGCCAGCAGGAGTCGCAGGCCCCAGACCTCGGTCATTGCGCTCAAGCCGGTCTGCCAGCCCCAGAATTCCCACTTGGTCCCGAATGCCGCCAGCGCAAACCAGACGGGCGTCAGCAGCAGCAATAGCGCGCAAAGCGCGACCGCGATATCGATCGCCATTCGCAGGATTTCGATGAACCGAGTCATGTCTGCCCCTCATTGCTGTCCTTGATCATGGGTATAGCCGATTGGTAGTCCATGGCGAGGCCGGATCGGCGCGTGTAAAGACAAGGCGGTCGTGCAGCCGGAAAGGCCTGTCGCGCCAGAATTCGATCGCTGTCGGCCGCAGGCGAAAGCCGGACCAGTGTGCTGGCCGTGGCACTTCGCCGAGACCAAAACGGGCAGCCTCGCGCGCCACCGCCTTTTCGAGCGCGAAGCGGCTCTCGAGCGGGCGCGACTGTGTCGAGGCCCAGGCGCCAATCCGGCTATCGCGGGCCCGGGAGGCGAAATAGGCATCAGCCTCGGCCGCATCGACCGGCTCCACCGCACCGCGCACCCGCACCTGCCGCCGCAGCGACTTCCAGTGAAAGCACAGGGCGGCGCCGCGATTGCCGGCCAGTTGCTGCCCCTTGGCGCTGCCCAGATTGGTGTAGAAGACAAATCCGCCCTGATCGACATCCTTCAAAAGCACCATCCGGACATCGGGGAAACCGTCCGCATCGACCGTTGCCAGGGACATCGCGTTGGGGTCATTGAGCTCTTTCTTCTTTGCGTCGACCAGCCATTCGGCAAACAGCTCCAGCGGCTCATCGCGATCAAAAATCTCGACCGCATTTGCTTCATTGGTCCGGGCATAGGCCGCGGCATCCGGACTTGGCGGAATCAGCTTCTTGTCGGTCATCGCTCAAACTCCCAGGGCAAGATGCTTTCCTACGCCCGTTGCCAACGGCGTCAACCTTTCAGGAATCTTCTTGCGCTATCGAAGCAGGATGACATCGCGCGTTCTGACACTTGCTGCAGCCTATGCTGCGTTCGGCCTCGAGCCGGGCGCCGGGCTGATCGCAGCCAAACGCAAGTTCCGCGACGAGGTCAAAACCCTGCATCCCGACACCACCGAGCCAGGTCCGGAGGCGCTGTCCAGGCTCGCCGCCATCGTCGAGGCGATCCGGCATCTCGAAAAACACCTGCCCGCCTGTATGGAGATGGAAATCAGCTCCGAGCAGGCCCGGCGTGGTTTGACCCGTTCCCTGCGTTCGGGTGATCGGACGATTATCGTGCGCATCCCGGCCGGTGTGGCCGATGGCAGCTGCCTGCAGGCCGTTGGCGAGCCGGATATCAGCGTGCAGATCCGGATCATCACCCTGGCCACCGGCACAGCGAAAACCCCCGACCCCGCAGATTTCGAACCCCTCGATGATTTCATCGAGGCGTTTTCGCGTCCCTCGGCGAATGCCCGTTTCGCGCGCTGGATTCGCAAGGCACAGTCGGCCGCGTGACGCCGGGCCTTTCGCCGACTATGCTCTGAAAAAAGCTTGGATCGGCTATGTCACACAACACTTTCGGACATTTATTCAGGGTCACCACCTGGGGCGAGAGCCACGGGCCGGCGATCGGTGCCGTCATCGATGGCTGTCCGGCCGGAATTCCGTTGAGCGAAACCGATCTCCAGCCCTGGCTCGACCTGCGCCGGCCGGGTACATCACGGCATGTCACCCCGCGCCAGGAACCCGACCAGGTGCGCATCCTGTCCGGCACATTCAGCGATGACCGCACCGGCGGACCGGTCACGACCGGCACGCCGATCAGCCTGATGATCGAAAACCAGGACGCGCGCTCAAAGGATTATGGCGATATCCGCGACAAATGGCGGCCAGGTCACGCTGATTATACCTATGATATGAAATATGGCGTGCGCGATTACCGCGGCGGCGGCCGGTCCTCGGCCCGCGAGACCGCCTCGCGCGTCGCGGCGGGCGGGGTCGCACGCAAGGTGCTCGGCGACGGGATCTCCATCCGCGCCGCCCTGGTCCAGGTTGGCGCGCGCCAGATCGACCGCACGCGCTGGGATTGGGATGACGTGTCCGGCAATCCGTTTTTCTGCCCCGATGCCGCCACGGCCGAGCTCTGGGCGGCCGATATGGACACCCTGCGCGCCGAGGGTTCATCGACGGGCGCCATCGTCGAAGTCGTCATCTCCGGCCTGCCCGCCGGGTGGGGCGCGCCGGTCTATGCCAAGCTGGACAGCGAAATGGCCGCCGCCATGATGACGATCAATGCGGTCAAGGGCGTCGAGATCGGTGCCGGCTTCGCCTCGGCGGCGATGCGCGGTGAAGAGGCTGCTGACGAAATGCGGATGGGCGAGGATGGCCCGGTTTTCCTGTCCAACCATAATGGCGGCGTGCTCGGCGGCATCTCGACCGGCCAGGACCTGGTGGTCCGCTTCGCCGTCAAGCCAACCTCCTCGATCCGCATCGAACGGCGCACGCTCGACCGCGATTTCGAAGAGACCACAATCGAGACTCGCGGACGTCACGACCCCTGTGTCGGCATCCGCGCCGTTCCGGTCGGTGAAGCCATGGCAGCGATCGTTCTGGCCGACCAGAAATTGCGCCATGCCGGCCAGTCGGCCTTCTGACTCATCAACATGAAGGGCGCGTTCATCCCCGGCTCATCAAGATTTGGTTAACCTCCTCCAGACTGGGGCGAGGATTCCCGGAACGCCGACATGAAGGAGCCTCCGACGATGACAAAATTCAGCCTGCTCACTGCCACGGCAGCCGCGCTGATCTTTCTGCCTGGCCTTGCATTTACCGATGCCGCTGAAGCGCAGAGCCGCCAGGAACGCAATGGGTCTGGCCGATCTGTTTCCTCGGAAGAACAAAACCCGCGACGGACCCGTTCCGAAAACCGCAATCGCGGCAATCAACAGGCCGAGCGCCGCTCGAACGCATCGCGCCCGTCCGCGCAGCCTGCCCGAAACCGCGGCGGCCAGCAGGCCGCGGCGCCAAGCCGGCAGGACAATAGCCGCGGCGAGGCCCGCCCGCCCGCAAGCCGCTCCGACCGCAGTTCACCACGCGGTGACCGGGTCCAGGATCGCCGGTCGGACCGCAATGCTGTGCGCAGCAATCGTGGCGATGGCGCGCCGGGGCGCGGCGGCCCGGTCATGGACCGGACCGATCCTCGCATCCAGCCAGCGCCGGTCCGGGGCAGCAGCAGACGTGACACAGACACCCGCCGCTCCGACTCCCACCCCGGTAGTAATGGTAGCAGCCCACGCACCCGTTCCGGAACAAATCGTCCCGGCGCGCAAGCGGGCCGCGATGGAGCGTATAACCCCCGCGGACCCAGAGCAGGATCCTCCCGCCCCGACACACGTCCGGGTCGCGACAGAGTCGATAATCCACGCGGACCGAGATCCGGGACCACCCGTTCCGGCTCACGCCCGGGTCGCGATGGCGCCTATAACCCGCGGAGTCCGAGAGCCGGCACCAGCCGTCCCGCCCATAATCCGCGCGGCCCAAGAACCGGTTCCAGCCGTCCCGGCTCCCACGATTACCGTCCGGGCCGGGACCGCGTCGGCTATCGCAATGATCGCCGCCGCCAGGAATACGCCCAGCGCCGCCACTCATTCTACCGCTCCGACCACCGCAGCGATATTCGCTGGGTCCGGCATCTGAATGTTGGCTGGAATAATTCGCGCTATTACGGCCATTACGGTCCATCGACCCGGTGGCGGTATAATTCCCGCTATTATGACCATGGCTATAACACCCGCCAGTTCGCCTATTACGACCGGGCCTGCCACTATCAAAGCAATGGCAATGGCACGGCAGTCGGTGCCATTCTGGGCGCAATCATTGGCGGCGCAGCGGCCGATGGCGACAATGTCGGGGCCGGAATTCTGCTCGGCGCCGGTTTCGGTGCCGTGCTCGGCAGCGCGGTCAGCCAGCTCGATGATTGCGACAAGGTCCAGTATCAATATGCGATGAATTACGCCTTCGAGAACGGGCAACCCTATTACTGGGGCAATCCCTATTCCGGCGTGCGCGGCAGTATCGTGATCCGTGACAGCTATGCCTATGGCAATACGGAATGCCGCTGGGGCGATGCCGAGATCTATATGCCGGACGGTACGTTCAGCTATGACCAGGTCCGGATGTGCCGGGATGCCTATGGCGACTGGGAAGTCGCCCGGCAGCAATAATCCGTCACGACGCTGATCAGACAGGGGCCGGACCGCCAAGGACCGGCCCCTTTTTCTGCTTGCGGCCCCGGGGCCTCAGGCACTAGCCTTGCAGGACGGCACAGACCGTTCATCCCCGGCTCATCGGTCCGCCATTACGGTATGGGTGAAAGTCGGGTCAGAAATGGCCCGCCCACGCCAGGAGACTGACATGAAAATGCTGACAACCGCCCTGCTCGCCGCCACAGCCTTCGCTGTCGTGGCGCCGACCACCTCCGCCCAGGCGCAGGCTTACGGCAATTGTGAATCCGATCGCCAGGGCCGACAGGTCGCCGGCGCGATCATTGGCGGTATCCTTGGCGCGGTGATCGGCAATGAACTGGCCGATGACTCCAATAACCGGCCCGAATACCGCCGCGGTGGCCGCGGCCATCACAATCCTTATCGCGGGCGCAATTACCGCGATGACCGTGGCAATGCCGAAGAAGTCGGCACGATTGCCGGTGCCGGTGTCGGCGCCCTGATCGGGGCGGGAATTGCCGGCAGCGGCGATCCGTGTGGCCCCGCTCGTACGAGCCGCGGCTTTGACGATTATGAAGCCTATCCCGGCAAGCCCGGCTATGCTGATAACAGCTATCAGGACCAGGGCTATCGTGGTTATCCCACGCAGGGCTACCGCGATGACGGCACCGATTATGGCTATGTCGAGGGTTATGATTCGCGCTCCACGACGCAATTGATCGGTGGTGCCCAGACCAGTCAGGATGCCCGTATCTACAATACCGGCTCCCAGGACTGGAATTGCGAATGGACCTCGAGCCGGCGCATGGGCGAGTACGGCCAGACCGTCACCGAGCAAGTCTATATGTGCCAGGGCAATGATGGCATCTGGCGCCCCTACGACACCTACATTCAGTAATCACTGATCCGTTTCGCGATCACTCCGGATCGATCATCCGGCGGGCGGCGATCAGGTATTCCTGATTGCCGTCCCCGCCCTTCACCGGGCTCTCCATGACATCGCGGACGCAAAAATCCGCGAGCCCGTCCAGCGCCGATCGGACATCCGCGACCGCCCGGTCGCGCTCCCTTGCGCTTTTCACCAGCCCGCCGCGTCCGATCGCTGCCCTGCCGACTTCAAACTGCGGCTTGATCAGCGCGACCAGATCCGCCCGGTTTGCGGCCAGGGACATCGGATTGGGGATGACTTTCAACAATGAAATAAAGCTGGCATCGCAGACGATCAGCGATGGCGGCTCGGGCAAATCCACCCGCGTCAGGGATCGCGCATCCACCCCCTCCATCGAGATCACCCGGGCATCCTCGCGCAAGCTGGGATGCAGCTGGCCATGTCCGACATCGACGGCATAGACCCGCGCCGCACCGCGCTGCAGCAGGACCTGGGTAAAGCCGCCGGTTGATGACCCGACATCGAGACAGGTACGCCCCGCCGGATCGACACCAAAATGGTCGAGCCCGGCGACAAGCTTGAGCGCTGCCCGCGATACATAGGGATGGGCCGGACTGGCCAGCACGACAGCGCCCTCGGCGATTTTCTGGGACGGTTTGGCGACGATTTGCCCGTCAGCGCTGACCATGCCGGCGGCAATCGCTTCCTGCGCCTTGGCGCGAGTCTCGATCAGGCCATGCTGGACGAGATAAAGATCGGCCCGCATCACAACACGACCCGGTAGCGGCATTTTTGCAGGATGCCATGCTCGTACATCACATGATCCACCGGGATATTGATGGTCTCGACCAGCTGCGCGCCCAGTTTCTCACACACGCGCCGCGAGGCCAGGTTTTCCGGATTGCAGGTGATCCAGACCGCGTCATAGCCCAGATCCCGCATCAAATTGAGCGCCAGACGGCAGGCTGCGGTGACATGGCCGCGGCCCCGAAAGGCCGGATAGATCTCATAGCCGATCTGGCCGAAATGGCGCGTCAGATCCTCGCTATCGCCAAGCCGGATCCGGATTTCGCCAATCGTCTGCCCGGCCACTTCGATCAGATAGCTCAGAATGGGCGCATTCACCGGCGGCTGCGGCTCGAGATGGCCCGCCAGCCGGATCACAACCCCTTCGCCGCTCAGCGCCTCCGGCGGCATCGCCATCCGGTTGATCGCCATCATCGTCCCTTCGCCGCCTATTCGGCCAGCATCGGGGCAATCACGGATTTGGCGGCGTCCTGATTGCGGCCCAGCGCTTCCAGCGCCGTTGCAGCAATGTGACGGGCATTGAGACCGGCCGTGTCATACATCTTGAAGGGCGTATCATGATCCTGGAACACATCGGGCAAGGTCATGGTGCGAATTTTCAAACCGCTATCGAGCACGCCGCGTTCAGCGAGAAGCTGCAGCACGAAAGCACCAAATCCGCCCCGCGCGCCTTCCTCGACCGTCACCAGGACCTCGTGCTCCCGCGCCAGGCGCAGGATGAGATCTTCATCGAGCGGTTTGGCAAAGCGGGCATCGGCCACGGTGGTGGAATAACCCTGGGCACCGAGCGCATCCGCCGCCTTGAGCGCTTCTTCCAGCCGCGTGCCCAGCGACAACAGGGCGATGCTCGTGCCCTCACGGACAATTCGGCCCTTGCCGATCGCAAGCGGTTCGATCACGGCCGGCATCTCCAGGCCAAGACCATTGCCGCGCGGATAGCGGAAGGCAGACGGACCATCATCAATCCCCGCCGAGGTCGCGACCATGCGCGCGAGCTCAATCTCGTCGGCGGCCGCCATCAGCACCATGCCCGGCAGGGCGCCGAGATAACCGACATCGAAGGAACCGGCATGGGTGGCGCCATCGGCCCCAACCAACCCGGCGCGGTCGATCGCGAAGCGCACCGGCAGGCCCTGAATAGCGACGTCATGCACCACCTGGTCATAGCCACGTTGCAGGAAGGTCGAGTAAATGGCCGCGAAGGGCTTCATGCCGTCGGCAGCGAGACCGGCCGCGAAAGTGACCGCATGCTGCTCGGCAATGCCGACATCAAAACAGCGATCAGGAAAGCGTTTGGCAAACAGGTCGAGTCCGGTGCCGCCCGGCATGGCTGCGGTTATCGCGACGATGCGGTCGTCAGCTTCAGCCTCGCGGATCAATTGCTGCGCGAACACCTTGGTATAGGCGGGCGGGCCGCTGGCAGCCTTTTGCTGTTCGCCGGTGACAACGTTGAATTTGGCGACGCCGTGATATTTGTCATCGGCCGCCTCGGCCGGGGCATAGCCCTTGCCCTTCTGGGTCACGACATGGATCAGGACCGGTCCGTCATCGCCGTCGCGGATATTGCGCAGCACCGGCACCAGCTGGTCGAGATCATGGCCGTCGATCGGACCGACATAGCGAAAACCCATTTCCTCGAACAGGGTGCCGCCCATCGCCATGCCGCGCATGTATTCCTCGGCCTTGCGCGCCGGACCTTCAACACCGATCGCCTTGGCGACGCCCTTGCCGATCTTGCGCAATGAACGATAGCTCTTGGAGGAGACCAGGCGAGCAAAATAATGGCTCATTGCGCCGACCGGCGGCGCGATCGACATGTCGTTATCGTTGAGAATGACGATCAGGCGCTTGTCGAGCCCACCGGCATTATTCATCGCCTCATAGGCCATGCCGGCCGACATCGAGCCGTCACCAATCACGGCGATGACATTATTGCTCTGCCCCTTCAGATCGCGTGCGACCGCGAAACCGAGGGCTGCGGAGATCGAGGTCGAGGCGTGGGCAGCGCCAAATGGATCGTATTCGCTTTCGGAGCGCTTGGTGAAGCCTGACAGGCCCCCGCCCTGGCGCAATGTCCGGATCCGGTCGCGGCGGCCGGTGAGTATCTTGTGGGGATAGCATTGGTGCCCGACATCCCAGATCAGGATGTCTTCGGGCGTGTTGAAGACATGGTGCAGGGCGGTCGTCAGTTCGACCACACCCAGCCCGGCGCCCAAATGGCCGCCGGTCACCGAGACCGCACTGATCGTCTCGGCACGCAATTCGTCCGCCACCGCGATGAGCCTTTCGCGATCGAGATTTCTCAGATCGGCGGGCGCGGCGATACGGTCGAGATTGGGCGTGCTAGTCGTCATGCGATTACCGGCCTTTCAGGAGTGGCGATTGATAACATAATCAACCGCTTCTCTAAGAGTGTCTGCCCGCGCGCCAAACGGCTCGAGATGATCCTTGGCCTGCGCTGCCAGATGCTGCGAACGATCCTGCGCGCCCTCAACCCCAAGAATGGTGACAAAGGTGGCTTTTCCTTGACCGGCATCCTTGCCGACCGCTTTTCCCGTGTCGGCTGCGCTTCCCGTCGCGTCGAGCAAATCGTCTGTGATCTGATAGGCCAAGCCGAGATCATGGGCAAATCCCTCAAGCGCCCGTCGGATTTGCGGCTCGACATCGCGCAGGATGTAGGCGGTCTCGGCGGCATAGCTGATCAGGGCACCAGTCTTCATCCGGTGCATGCGCGTGACGATCGAAATATCGAGTTCCTGGCGTTCGCCAAGAATGTCGATCATCTGCCCGCCAACCATGCCATAGGGGCCACAGGCGCGCGACAGACGCTCGACCAGGCGAGCGCGCACACTGCCGCGATTATGGGTGTCGGGATGGGCGAGAATTTCGAAGGCGACCGCCTGCAGCGCATCGCCGGCCAGCACCGCCGTCGCCTCGTCATAGGCGCGGTGCACAGTGGGCCGGCCCCGGCGCAGATCATCATCATCCATACAGGGCAGATCGTCATGGATCAGCGAATAGGCGTGAATGCACTCGAGCGCCGAGGCGACGCGCAATAATCCGCGTTCGTCGGCATTCACCAGCCGTCCGCATTCCATCGCCAGGAAGGGGCGCAGGCGTTTACCCGGTCCGAGTGCCGCATAGCGCATCGCCGAATTGAGCTGGCTCTCCGGGCCTTCGGCGCGGGGCAGGAGGGCATCAAGCGCGACCGTCACCCGGTCGGCGGCCTCATTCAGGCGTTGCTCGAAACTATCCATCACCCTCGCCTGCCCTGTTGCTTCTGGCCCATTGCTGCCGGCCTGGCGGTTCCGGCCTGTCCCGCCCGTTTCATGACTGCCCCGTTCAACCGGCCGGGCAAACCAGCTCAGTGAAGGCGGGATCCGTCCGGTACAGCCTGATCGGGAGTCATCAGCACGATCTCTCCCTTGCCATCAGAAACGCCGAGAGTCAGCACTTCAGAGCGCATCGGGCCGATTTGACGCGGTGGAAAATTCACCACTGCGAGCACTTGCTTGCCGACCAGGCTTGCAGGCGTGTAGTGCGTTGTGATCTGGGCCGAGGATTTCTTCTCGCCAAGCTCGCCGCCAAAATCGATCCAGAGCCGGATTGCCGGCTTGCGCGCCTCGGGAAAATCGGCGGCGCGCACGATCGTTCCGATCCGGATATCGAGCTTGAGAAAATCCTCGATCGTCGCGTTCGAACCTGTCACCGGATCAGTCCAGCCCCGCGGGCTCGAGCGCCGGCTTGCCGTCCTCGCCGCGAACAATCTTCTCGACCTTCAGCTCGGCATCTTTCAGCTTGCCATCGCAATGCGCCCGCAGCGCGGCACCGCGCTCATAGATCGCGATCGAGCGTTCGAGCTCGACTTCGCCGGACTCGAGCTGCTGGACAATCGCTTCCAGCTCGGCCAGCGCCTGCTCAAAGCTCATGGTCTCGATATCGGCATTGGGTGTGTCGGGCATCACGACTCTCCTGCAAGGTCTGCAACATAGGCAGCCGCCTGCCGGGCGGCAATTGCGCAATTAGCGCGGACGGTATTCATAGCGGCGGAAGGACCAGTAATTGTCGCCGCCATCGCGCACACACCGCCAGCCCAGCGCCCGCAGATGCGGCCGCATCATCCGGTTGAACCAGCCATGGGCGCACAGCAGGACAGGCCCTGATTGCGCCGCCTCGACCAGGGTATGTGCAGCGAGGGCAGCGCGTTTTTCCGCATCCTTGCGGCTTTCACGGCCGCGCGAGAAGCCGAGCCACCAGGAGGCGCGGGCAAACACGCCCCAGGTCTTGGCCATGAACCGTCCGGACATGGCCGGCGGTGGCAATTCGGCTTCGATGAAACAGGCATTGATCACCAGTTCGCGGCCCGGCGCGGCGGCACGCGCCGTCTCGATCGCCCGCGGCAGTGTACTGGCGAACACGGTTTGTGCCGCAGCCGCAGCGGCGACCAGATCGGCCGGCGGCACCTGGCCGGCCTGCAGGCCGGCAGGCTGATAGCATCCATCCCACCAGGCCTCATAGCCACGCCAGTCGAGCACGGTTGTGCGATCGGCATCGGGCTTGCCATGCCGGGCAATGGTGATCGGTCCCGGTATTGACGGGGAAGGCAGGATTTCAGATTTGGACATTGACCGGCAGGCGGGGTCCGACACACTCAGCCGGTGCGCCCCGTCGCGACCTGCCTGACCAGATTTCACGCGTCGACCAGAGCCTGCACAAAGGCAGCCGCCGAGCGACCGAGCGCGGGGCAGTCGTATCCGCCCTCCAGCACGGAAACAAGCCGCGAGGACGCAAATTCTGCGGCGAGCCCTGCCAGCGCCGTGGCCGCCCAGGCAAAATCCGCCTCCAGCAGGGCCAGGCCGCCGGCCGGATCGCGCTCATGGGCATCAAATCCGGCGGAGACGAAAATGATTTCCGGCCGGAAGGCGGCCAGCGCCGGGCGGATCCGGGCTCCGAAGACCTCGCGCCAGGCGGCGCCGGCGGTCCCCGCCTTCAGGGGCAGGTTGACGACATTCCCGTTCAACCCCGTCTCCGCGGCCGCGCCGGTTCCGGGATAGAGTGGCGACTGGTGCAGGGAGGCGAAGAAAACGCGCTGATCGATCTCGGCCAGGCATTGCGAGCCATTGCCATGATGCACGTCGATATCGATGATCGCCACACGGGTCAGCGCATGGACCTCGATTGCGTGCAGGGCCGCGATGGCGATGGAGTTGAGCAGGCAAAAGCCCATCGCCCGGTCCGGCTCGGCATGGTGGCCGGGCGGACGGGCCAGACAGAAGGCGGCATCGGCTTCGCCCGCCATGATGCGGTCGACTGCGTCGATCGCGCCGCCGGCAGTCGCCATCGCCGCATCCAGGGATTCGCGGCAGACCTTGGTATCGAGATCGAGCGCGACCCATTCATCCCTCGCCCCAGCCGTAAGGCAGGCGGCGCGAACGCGCTCGATATAATCCGCAGTGTGAAAGCGTTCGATCGCGGTGATGGTGGCAGGTTTTGCCGCATGCCATACAGGCTGCGTCAATCCCGTCAGCGCCTCTCGGACGGCAGTATAGCGGCCCTCATGCTCCGGGTGACCGGGCGGAACGCGATGCATCCGGCTGGCCGGATTGTCGATGACCAGTGTTCTCATAGTGTCAGTCTGTTCTGATATTCAATTTGCCGCAAACCCTGCTAACCAAAACCACCTGGCCCCGCCCGGCCTCAATGCCCGAGCGATACATCCATGATTTTCACGCCCGGTGGTGCCGGGACATCATCCGGCACAAAGAAATCGGGCAGCAACTCAATGCCGGGCACATAGCTGTACTGTTCGAAATCGCGCTCGCCTTCATCATAGAGAAAGCTATCATCGATCAGGAAATTGCCGGTGAAGCTGGCCGCCGGCTTGTTCAGCACCCGGTAGGCCGTCTCGGCGAGAATTTCCGGCTTGCGGCAGGATTTCATCGCTTCATCATTGGCGAGGATATTGGAGATCGCCGCCGTCGCCACAGCGGTGCGTGGCCAGATCGCATTGGCCGCGATGCGGCCCTTGAATTCCTCGCCCCAGCCGAGAATGCACAGGCTCATCTGGTATTTGGCACTGGTATAGGCCACGTGCGGACCGAACCACATCGGTCGCATATCGAGTGGCGGCGACAGGGCGATGATGTGCGGGTTTTCCGCCTTCTCCAGCCAGGGCAGGCATTTTTGCGTCACCATGAATGTGCCGCGGCCATTGACCTGGTGCATCAGGTCATAGCGTTTCATCGGCACGTCGCTGGTGCCGCGCGGGAAAATCGCCGAGGCGTTATTGATCACCGCATCAATACCGCCAAAACGGTCCGCCGCAGCCGCGACAGCGGCCTCGACCTGGGCTTCGTCGCGGATATCGCATCTGACCGCCAGCGCCTTGCCGCCGGCCGCCTCGACGGCTTCAGCCGCTGAATGGATCGTGCCTTCCAGCTTGGCCTGCTCGGTGTCCGACTTGGCGGCGATGACGATATTGGCACCATCGCGGGCACAGCGCTCGGCGATTGCCAGGCCAATGCCGCGGCTGGCGCCGGTGATGAATATCGTCTTGTCCTTGAGGCTCATGGCGCTCTCCCGATCCGGTTTCCGGTGGGCAGGTTAGAGCGGTATTACAGCCAGTGCCAGACCCGTCCGGCCGGGCAATACAGCCCCGGCTCCGGGCGGCAGCGTGCAAAGGTGAAAGGCACCGTCTCGGCACGGCCGATGATATGCGATAATGGCACAAATCCGGGTCCGTCCGCTGCACGGCTATCGGTGGAATTGTCGCGATTATCGCCCATCAGGAAAATGCGGCCGGCGGGAATGATGACCGGCCCGAATTCGTCGAGATGCTGGTGGTCATCGCGCTCATAGATTTCATGGCTGAAGCCCTCCGGCAGGGTTTCGAGATAGTGCGCGACCTCGACGACTTCGGGATAGCCGTGCGCCTGCCGGTAATTGCGCCGGTCGACCAGTTCGCGCTCGACCGCGCCACCATTGATGTAGAGCCGCCCCTCACGCACTTCGATCTCATCGCCGGGCAGGCCGATGACGCGCTTGATCAGCGTCAGGTTCTGGCGCGTATCGCGCAGTACCACGACATCACCGCGCTCGGGCACGGCCCAGCCGACACGGCCGTCCCAGCTGTCGGGCAAACGGTCGCCGAGGCCGAGCGGCAGGGAGTGGCGCGAATAACCATAGGCCCATTTCGACACCAGTATGCGGTCGCCGACCTCAAGCGTCGGCTGCATGCTTTCAGACGGAATATAGAAGAAGGCGAAGGCCACGGAAGTCATCGCGAACCACAGGCCCGCAACGCCGCCGAGAAAATTCACGGCATCGCGCGCCTCGCCCAGACCGCGACGTGCCCAGCGCGGCAGACGCCGGGCCATGGCCTCCAGCCGGCTCATATCACAGACCCTGCCAGACACGCCCGCTCGGGCAGTAGAGACCGTCCTCGCGGCGGCAACGGGCGAAGGTGAACAACACGGTCTCGGCGCGTCCGACCACATTGGCCAGCGGCACCAGACCCGGTCCCGGCGAGGCGCGGCTGTCGCGCGAGGCGTCACGATTATCACCCATCACGAACACGGTTCCAGGCAAGACGGTCACCGGGCCGTAATTATCGAGCAGATGGGTATCATCCTGCTCATAGATGGGATGGCTGCGCCCCAGCGGCAGGGTCTCGGTGTAATGGGTGACCGTCTGGACGCGCTGGGTCGGGTGTTCGCGGAAGCT
Source organism: uncultured Maricaulis sp. (assembly GCF_963976135.1). Lineage (GTDB taxonomy): Bacteria > Pseudomonadota > Alphaproteobacteria > Caulobacterales > Maricaulaceae > Maricaulis. Next base: position 8,563 of record NZ_CAXBKN010000008.1, on the reverse strand, counting down.
GCGAATATCCTCGAGCACGCGCGGCGGTGCCTCGCCATTGATGTAGAGGCGGCCATCGCGCACTTCGATGACATCGCCGCCGATACCGATAACGCGTTTGATCAGATTGCGCGGCGGGGATTGCCGCTCATCGCGGAAGACAACGACATCGCCGCGGCGCGGCTCCGACCAGGCCAGGCGTGCATTCCAGTTGTCCGGCAGCATATAGCCGACGCCGAGCGGCAGGGAATGCCGCGAATAGCCATAGGCCCACTTCGACACCAGCACCCGGTCACCGACTTCCAGGGAGGGCTGCATACTTTCCGAGGGAATGTGGAAAGCGGCAAAACCAAAGGTCACCAGTCCCAGCCATACGGCCGCAACTCCGACCAGGAAGCGGCCCGTCTCAATGATTTCATCGGCGGCACGGCCCGCCAGGCGTTTGACCAAAGGACTCATTTCAATTTCACCGCAGTTCCGTAAGCGAGGATTTCAGCCGTCCCTTCCATCACCGTCGAGGTGGCGAGGCGGAAAGTGATGATGGCATCGGCACCGAGTTCTTCGCCATGGCGCACCATGCGATCGAGCGCCTGTTCGCGGGTCTCGGAGAGAAGCTTGGTATATTCCGGCACTTCGCCGCCAACCAGATTGCGCAAGCCGGCGACAAAGTCGCGACCGAAAAAGCGGGCCCGGACCACATTGCCACGCGCCACACCGACGACGCTGTCGATCTCGCGGCCAGGTACCGTGTCGGACATTGTTACAATCAAACTCATTTCATTTCCCCATTGTCCCGGCGATCATCATCGCCATCATTACAGGTCTGCAAATATAACACCGCAATGCCCGCGGCCGGGGCCGCGACAATGGCGACCCAGCCGAGGCTGTAAGGATAGGCCAAGCGCCAGCCGACCGACAGTTCGAGCACCAGCAGGAGGAGATAAATCGCCATCCCGCCGGCCAGCAATGCCAGCCCGCCATGCTCGCGCACCCAGAATATCGCAGACTGAAGCATGGCGTCCTGCATCGTGTTACCGGTCCTGCCAGCCGCATACGCCGAATTCAGGGCGCAACCAAGGCCGCGACACCCCGGGGAGAAAAATTGCCGGGCCGCGTGACATGCTGGCCGCACTTTGAGGTCCCGGCGGCCGCGGCGCCATGGGGACCGTTGCGGGCCCATTCCCCCTTGGCCTGCACGCGCTGAACTGAGAGACTGTTATTGAAGGAGAGTGCCCATGTCACAGACGATTCTCGAGCCCGAAACCGACCGCACCGCCGATCGCGACGAACGCCTGATGGCCGGACTGGGCTATGTCCTGATCCTGCTTGGCAATATTATCGGCGTCACGACGTTGATCGCCGTCATCATTGCCTATGCCCGCAAGGACACCGCGCCCGGCTGGCTCAATACCCATTACGTGTTCCAGATCCGCACCTTCTGGGTCGCGATCTTCGGCATTATCGCCAGCACCGGCCTGATCATGACCCTGATCCTTTCCCCCTTCGGCTTTCTCGGCTTCGGCCTGGTCTGGCTCTGGGTGCTGATCCGCTCCATCGTCGGCCTGATCCGCCTGGTCGATGGCCGCGGCAATGGCGATCCGGAAAGCTATTGGGTATGAGGCGCTGAATAAGCCGATTGCGCGAACCCAGACCGGAAATTGCGAATATGTTCTCGGACCACGTGAATTGCTTTGCGTATCCTAGTGATATCGCCTAGATTGGTTGCTTGAAATGACCAATCGCTGAACGATCTGCAGGCTGGGCGTTTTGTTCGAAACTACCAATCCTTCGGACTGGTTTTCGATGCACCAATTGAAAGTTTGATCTCATGACCCTCACCGGATTGCTTATCTGGCTGTTCATCGGTGCCGTTGCCGGCTGGCTCGCCGGCCTTATCGTCAAGGGCTATGGCTTTGGCCTGCTCGGAAATATCGTGGTCGGCATTGTCGGCGCCTTCGTCGGCGGCTGGCTGTTTGGCCTGCTCGGCATCGCTGCCCTGCACGGCATTGTCGGTGCGATCATCGGTGCGACCATCGGCGCCGTCGCCGTCCTTCTCCTGCTCAGCCTGGTGCGGCGCGCCTGACGCGCGATTCCTGCCTGATCACCAACAGATCAGCTCGCCTCAAAACCAGGATTGAAGCGGCGTGAAGCCTGTCGGCATGCCCGAACTTCACGCACAGCGCTTTACCGTCATCGAGCGGATTACATTCGGTTTTGTGTTATGTTCAAAACGGTGACGATCACGCCACCATTGGAGAATCCCATGCGTATTCTAGCCATGATTATTTTCAGCTGCCTCTTCCTGGCCTCCTGCCAGACCATCAAGGGCGCCGGCCAGGACATCCAGGATGCCGGCGAAGTGCTCGACGACGCGATCCACGACGAATAGGCCTTAGCCACTGCCGCCGGGCCTCACGCCCGGTGGGCACACGGCCCTGCGCCCGGTTACTCCGGGCGCAGGGACCGCCTTGCCCCGGAAAACCAGCGCCTCCCGGGCCCCATCAGCCCCCTCAATCCAGCCCGAACCCGACATCGCTGATCATCTCGACGCCCATCGTGATGTCATCCACCCGCGCATGCGCCAAGGTCAGCACGGCTTCGCAATAGAAGCCGGCCAAAGCGATGCGTTGCGCCGCGAAGACCGGGTCGCCGAGCTTGTCCTTCTGGCGGCGGCGGGCGGCGACGGCGCCGATGCAGAGCATCCAGCCGCCGACAACCTCGCCAGCCAGTGTGAGAAAGGGTGTTGCCCCGGCGAGGACATCGGCCGGATCGGCTTCCGACATCCAGGTCGCGGCTTCACGCAGCGAGTCGAGGCCTTCCTCGAGGCGTTCACCGAGCAGCGGCAGATCAGGATGGCTTGAGGTCGAACAGGCTTCAATCGTCAATTCGATATCGGCATAGAGTTCGGTGAAGGCAGCGCCGCCCTGCATGTTGAGCTTGCGGCCAGCCAAATCCATCGCCTGGATCGCATTCGTGCCTTCATAGATCGGGGTGATGCGGGCATCGCGCAAATGCTGGGCCGCGCCGGTCTCCTCGATATAGCCCATGCCGCCATGGATCTGGATCCCCATCGAGGCGACCTCGACGCCGATATCGGTCGACCAGGCCTTGGCGATCGGGGTCAGTAATTCCTCGCGGCGCTTGGCGGCGGCGCGTTCATCCGCGTCCTCGGCATATTCCGACAGATCAGCCGCCACGGCGCAGGCCATGCAGATGGCGCGCGAGGCGGCGATCTTGGATTTCATCATCGCCAGCGAGCGCTGGATATCGGGATGCTGGATGATCGGGTGCGGGCCCGGGCCCTTGGCGTCGATCGCCTTGCCCTGCTTGCGGTCCTTCGCGAAGGCGAGCGCCTGCTGATAGGCGCGCTCGGCAATGCCGACGCCCTGGACGCCGACATTGAGCCGGGCCGAATTCATCATCGTGAACATGGCTTTCATGCCGGCATTTTCACCGCCGATCAGCCAACCTTTGGCGCCGGCATATTCCATTGTGCAGGTCGGTGAGCCGTGGATGCCCAGCTTGTGCTCCAGCCCGATCGCCTGGACGCTATTGCGGCTGCCATCATCAAGAATTTTCGGCACGATGAAGAGCGACAAACCCTTGGTCCCGGCCGGCGAGTCCGGCGTGCGGGCCAGCACGAGATGCAGGATATTGTCGGCGCAATCATGCTCGCCCCAGGTGATAAAGATCTTCTGGCCGGACACGGCCCAGCTGCCATCGCCATTCGGCTCGGCCTTGGTGCGAAGCGCGCCAACATCGGAGCCGGCCTGGGGCTCGGTCAGATTCATTGTCGCCGACCATTCGCCATTCAGGAGCTTGGGCAGATAGGCTTCGCGCTGCTCGTCCGTGCCATGCACCAGCAGAACCTCGATCGCGCCATAGGTGAGCATCGGCCCCAGGCCGAAAGCCATATTGGCCGATTGCACCATTTCCAGCGTCGCGACACCGAGGGCGCGCGGCAGGCCCATTCCACCAACCTTGGTCGGGAATTGCAGGCCTTGCCAGCCGCCCTCGACGAATTTGGCATAGGCTTGCCTGAAGCCCGTCGGCGTGGTGACGACGCCATTGTCGAGTTTGCAGTGCTCGGCATCGCCGGTTTTGTTGAGCGGGGCGAGCACGTCATTGGCCAGTTTGGCGGCCTCTTCAAGGATGGCGAGGGTGATATCATCGGTGAAGTCCGGGAAAGCGCCGGTGGCCTTCAGGACATCGACAGCGGCGACCTCGATCAGGGTAAAGCGAAGCTCGTCCACGGGTGCGCGATAGGTCATGCGATGTCTCCTGAAATCCGGGCCGCAGGATAGCGTGCGCGGCCAAACATGCGAGCGCGGAAACAGTGTTTTTTCGTCGCAGCGTGAAGATGTGGCTTTCCGGTCGCGCAGCAGGGTTTAGGGTGAGGCCCATGTTCGCCCGTACGCCCCTCGCCGTGATCCTGTTTGCGCTGCTGATCGCGGCGTGCGCGACACCGACCACCGACCCCCGGCGCCTGCCAGCGGGCAGCTGGGTTCTGGATGACGCCCATGCCAGCGTCATCTGGCGCGTACGCCATTTCGGCCTGTCCTGGTATACGGGCCGGTTCGACAGTCTTGCGGCCAGCCTCGATTTCGACCCGGCGAACCCGCAGGCCGCCCGGCTGACCGCGATCATCGACGCCGCCTCCATTTCCACCGGCAATGCCGGTTTCGACCGCGACCTCGCCAATGACTGGCTGCACGCGGATCAACACCCGCAAATCATCTTCACCAGCGAGCGGATCGAGCTGATCGATCCCACGCATGGCCGCGCCTTCGGTCATATTGCGATGAATGGCCGCACAATTGATGCGGTTATGGAGATTGAGTTTTACGGCGGGAGCTACAACATGCTGGCAGGCCGCGACACGATCGGATTCGGCGCCGACATGGTGATCGACCGCACGGATTTCGCAGTCGGCAGCCTGCCAGCCTCAATCGTTGGCACCGAGATACGCATTCATATTGAAGCCGAATTTCTGCGGCAGGGAGCCCCGTCATGACCGAGACCACACGCTATACTACTGTCGCCATCGTTCTCCATTGGGTGATCGGCATCCTGCTGATCGGCATGGTCTTCTATGGCTGGTATATGGAGGATCTGGGCCACGCCCTGCGCGATGGCACCGGCAATGTCAGCCTCGCCGAGGTCCAGTTCGCCTATAATGCCCACAAGACAGCCGGCATGCTGGTCCTGCTGCTCAGCTTTGGCCGCCTCGCCTGGCGCCTGATGCACAAGACGCCAGGCATGCCCGCCGGCATGAAGCCCTGGGAACAGACGGTCGCCACAGCGACACACTGGGCTTTCTATGGCCTGATGATCGGCCTGCCCCTGGTCGGCTGGGTCGCGGCCTCGACCTCCGAGCTGCCCACCATGCTGTTCAATAATCCCGACCTCATCCTGCCGCGCCTGCCGGTCTCGCAGGAGCACGGCTTCCACGAACTTGTCGGCAATATCCACGGCAAGGGTGCCTGGGTCTTGCTGATCCTGGTCGGCCTTCATTTCGCCGCAGCCATCAAGCATCAATTCATCGACAAGGACGGGCTGATGGCCCGCATGCTGCCATTCCTCAAAGGCTGAATATCATGACATTGCGTATCCTCACTGCCTGCCTCGCCCTGTGCCTGTCGCCAAGCCTGGCGGCGGCCCAGGACTGGAGCGTTGATCGCGAAGCCAGCTCGGTCGGTTTCGAAACCACCGCCTTTGGCGGGCCCGTCGCCGGCGAGTTTTCCGACTGGTCGGCGCAGATCACGCTCGACCCGGCCGCGCTGGAAACCGCACAGATCAGCGCCCGGGTGCAAACGGCGACCGGCGCGACCGGCAGCAATGGTGTCGACGAGCCCATGCTGGGCAGTGACGGTTTGGCACCGGAGGCGCATCCTCTGGCCCTGTTCGAATCCGGCGATATCCGCGCCACCGAAGCCGGCTATGACGCCCATGGCGTGCTGACCATTCGCAATGTATCCCGGCCGGTCATCCTGCCCTTCACGCTGGAGATCGCCAATGGCCACGCCATCGCCGATGCCCGCCTGACCATTGCGCGCACCGATTACGGCGTCGGTGCGCCGGGCTGGGGCACCACGGCGGCGAATGTGACGCTGGTGCTGCATATCGAGGCTGATGCGGCGGAATAGGCTTGCCGGGCGGCCCTTGCGGGCGCTAGCACAAATCCATGACCGCACCCGTCCTGCCTGCCGACAGCCCTGACGCCATTGCCCGCGCCGCCGCGATCCTGCGCGAGGGTGGCCTTGTGGGCATGCCGACCGAGACCGTTTACGGCCTCGCGGCCGATGCCAATAATGCCGCAGCGGTCGCCCGGCTCTATGCCGCCAAGGGCCGGCCACGCTTCAATCCGCTGATCGCCCATGTCTCCGGTATTGCGATGGCGAAGACGCTCGTGGCATGGCCCGACCTGGCCGATGAGCTGGCCGCTGCATTCTGGCCGGGGCCGCTGACCCTGGTCCTGCCCAAGCTTGGGGGCGCGCCGATCTGCGACCTCGCCAATGCCGGGCTCGACAGTGTCGCCATTCGCTCGCCGGGCCATGCCGGCGCCCGGGCCCTGCTCTCAGCCTTTGGCGGCCCGCTCGTCGCCCCGAGCGCCAACCCGTCCGGCGGCGTCAGCCCGACCACGGCGCGCCATGTCAGCGAAGGCCTCGGCGACAAGCTCGACCTCATCCTCGATGGCGGCGCCTGTGCGGTGGGTGTGGAATCCACCGTCATCGCCATTCTCGACGGCCGCGCCACCCTGTTGCGCCCGGGCGGACTGGAACGCGACCGCATCGAGGCCATCTCGGGCCCGCTTGCCACAGCCGGTCACGCCGATGCGCCGGCCAGCCCCGGCATGCTGGCGAGCCATTATGCACCGCACGCCGCGATGCGGCTCAATGCGCTCAGCGCCGGGCCCGGCGAAGCCCTGCTCGGTTTTGGCGCGATTGCGGGCGATCTCAATCTCTCAGCCACCGGTGATCTGGCCGAGGCCGCGGCGCGCCTGTTCGCTGCCCTGCGTGAAATGGACGCGCCCGGCCCGTCCTGTATTGCCGTCGCGCCTATTCCCGATGAAGGTCTGGGCGAAGCGATTAATGACCGCTTGCAACGCGCCGCCGCGCCGAGAGACGGTTCATGACAAGGACAGGCCCATGACCGAGACCCAGACCCAGACCATGACCGCTCCGCAAGCCCTCCCCGGCGATGTGATCGAACGTCTCAAGGCCGCGCTCGGTCCCAAGGGCTGGAGCCAGGACGCGAATGAAGTTGGGCCTCACATCACCGACTGGCGCGGCCGTTTCCAGGGCCAGACACCGATCCTGCTCAAGCCGGCCAATACCGCCGAGGTTTCCGCGGCCGTCGGGATATGCCACGAGGCCGGCATCGCCATCACGCCGCAGGGCGGCAATACCAGCCTGTGCGGTGCCTCGACCCCGCAGGGTGAGGTCCTGATCACGCTCAAGCGCATGAATGCCGTGCGCGAAGTCGACCCGGACAATGACTCGATGACGGTCGAGGCTGGCTGCATTCTGGAAAGCCTGCAAAACACCGCCGCCAATGCCGACCGGCTTTTCCCGCTGAGCCTCGGCTCGCAAGGCTCGGCGATGATTGGGGGGTTGATCTCGACCAATGCCGGCGGCGTGCATGTGCTGCGCTATGGCATGACGCGCGAGCTGGTGCTCGGCCTGGAAGCCGTCCTGCCCGACGGCACGATCTGGTCGGGCCTGACCGGCCTGCGCAAGGACAATACCGGCTATGATCTCAAACAACTCCTGATCGGGGCCGAGGGCACGCTGGGCATCATCACCGCAGCAACCCTGAAACTCTTCCCGCGCCCGGCAAAAATGGAACTGGCCTTTTGCGGCCTGAACTCGGTCGAGGACGCGGTCTCCTTCCTGTCCCTGGCCAAGAAAGTCTCTGGCGGTGCCGTCACGGCATTTGAAATCATGCCGCGCCTGGCGCTCGATTTCGTCCTCGCCTTCGTGCCCGGCACGCGCGACCCACTGCAAAGCTCACACCCCTGGTATGTGGTGTGTGAAATGAGTTTCGGCCGCGTCGAGGGCGCCCGCGCCACGCTCGAGGCGGCGCTTGGTGAGGCCTTCGAGGCGGAATTGATCAGCGATGCCGCGATTGCCGAGAATGAAAGCCAGGCCCTGGATTTCTGGCGGCTTCGCGAAAGCATTGCGCTGGCCGAACGTGGCCAGGGCACCGCGATCAAGCACGACATTTCAATCCCGGTCTCGAAAATGGCCGCCTTCATCGAGCTCGCCGGCGAGCGGATCAAGACGATCTTCCCCGACGGCATCGTCGTCGCCTTCGGCCATGTCGGTGATGGCAATGTCCACTACAATATTGTCGGCCTCGACGAAGCGACGCAGCAGGCGATGCTGGCCCGGGGCACTGCCATATCGAGCTGCGTCTATGACACGGTCGATGAATTCGGCGGCTCGATCTCGGCGGAACACGGGATCGGCATCCTCAAACGCGAGGAATTGGCGGCGCGCAAACCGGTCGATGTCGCCGTGATGCGGGCGATCAAACAGGCGCTGGATCCGAAGGGGATCATGAACCCGCGGGTTTTGCTGGG
>NZ_CAXBKN010000007.1:0-46708 GCF_963976135.1 uncultured Maricaulis sp. | reverse complement strand
TAAACCCGAGCTTTTGGCACGATATAGTCGATATCCTTCGACATCGTGTAGTCATGCACCGGGCGATAATCGATCCGCACATCGCCCTTGTCGTCGCACCAGGCGAGGGTGTGCTTCATCCAGGTCTCGTCATTGCGGTCCGGGAAATCCTCGCGCGCATGGGCGCCGCGGCTTTCCTCGCGATTGGCCGCGCCATTGACGGTGACGGCGGCCTGGGCGAGCAGATTGTCGAGTTCCAGCGTTTCCATCAGATCGGTATTCCAGACCATGGAGCGGTCGGAAACGCCGATATCGGCCATTCCGGCATAAACCTCGCGCATCGCCTCGACGCCCTCATTGAGGACCGGGCCGGTGCGGAAAACAGCGCAGTTATTCTGCATGCCGCGCTGCATTTGCAGCCGCAGCTTGGCCGTCGGGGTAGCGCCAGCGGCATTGCGGTATTTGTCGAGCCGGTCGAGCGAGTTCTGGCCCTCTTCAGGCTTGAATTCAGGCTGGGTGGCACCGGGCGTGACAGTCTCGCCAAGGCGCAGGCCGGCCGCGCGGCCGAATACGACCAGATCGATCAGCGAATTGGAGCCGAGCCGGTTGGCGCCGTGCACCGAGACGCAGGCCGCTTCGCCGACCGCCATCAGGCCGGGCACCACCGTATCGGCATTATCGCCGACCTTGGTGAGGACCTCGCCATGATAATTGGTCGGGATGCCGCCCATATTATAGTGGACCGTCGGCAGGACCGGGATCGGCGCCTTGGTGACATCGACGCCGGAGAAGACACGCGCGCTCTCGGAAATTCCGGGCAGCCGCTCGGCCAGTACGGCCGGGTCGAGATGGTCGAGATGCAGGTGGATATGATCCTTGTTCGGACCGACACCGCGGCCTTCGCGGATCTCCATCGTCATCGAGCGTGAAACGACATCGCGCGAGGCGAGATCCTTGGCCGATGGCGCATAGCGCTCCATGAAGCGCTCGCCTTCGGAATTGGTCAAATAACCGCCCTCGCCGCGCGCGCCCTCAGTGATCAGGCAGCCAGCGCCGTAAATCCCGGTCGGGTGGAATTGCACGAATTCCATGTCCTGCAGCGGCAGGCCGGCGCGCAGCACCATGGCATTGCCGTCACCGGTACAGGTATGGGCCGAAGTGGCCGAGAAATAGGCGCGGCCATAACCGCCGGTCGCCAGGATCACGGTCTGGGCGTGGAAACGATGCAGCGTGCCGTCATCAAGCTTCCAGGCCGTGATGCCACGGCAGACACCGTCATCCATGATCAGGTCGAGGGCGAAATACTCGATGAAGAATTCGGTCTCATGACGCACGGACTGGCCATAGAGCGTGTGCAGGATGGCGTGGCCGGTACGGTCGGCGGCGGCACAGGTGCGCTGCACCGGGCCTTCGCCGAAATTGCGGGTCATGCCGCCAAAGGCGCGCTGATAGATCTTGCCGTCCTCGGTGCGCGAGAAGGGCACGCCCCAGTGCTCGAGCTCGTAAACGGCAGCCGGCGCTTCACGGCAGAGATATTCGATCGCGTCCTGGTCGCCGAGCCAGTCGGAGCCCTTGACGGTGTCATACATGTGCCAGCGCCAGTCATCCTCGCCCATATTGCCGAGCGAGGCGGAAATCCCGCCCTGCGCCGCAACCGTGTGCGAGCGGGTCGGGAAAACCTTGGAGATACAGGCGGTCTTCAGACCGGCCTGCGAGGCACCCAGTGCGGCGCGCAGACCGGAGCCGCCAGCGCCAACGACCACGACATCATAGGTGTGATCGATCCATTTATAGTCGGCCATGAAGAACGTCCGTTACAGCGCGAGTTTGACAAGTGCGAACACGGTGACCAGCCACAGGCCCAGTGTCAGAAAAGTATTGCCGAGCAGAAGAAACGCCTTCGTGCCCGCTTTGTGGACATAATCCTCGATCACGACCTGCAGGCCGGAGCGCATGTGATGGAAGCCGGCGGTCAGCGTCAGCAGGGTCACGATCGCGCCCAATGGCGAGGCGAGGAACGCGCGCGTGGCAGCCGGATCCGGGGCACCCGACGTGGCGAGCATCCAGACGAAGACCGGAACGAGGAAGAAAAGCGCGATCGAGGTGACGCGCTGGGCGATGAAATGCGCCGTGCCGTGTCCGGAAGCGCCGAGGCCGCGCACCTTGGCGGCCGGAGTTCTGTAATCACGCATCGATCAGCTCCCGATACCAAGCCAGATGGCGGCCGTCGGGATGATGGCAATGAACATGATCGCCATCGACCGGAAATTCGAACCCTTCGGGTCGAACCCCTTGCCAAAATCCCAGAACAGGTGCCGCAGGCCATTGAGCCAGTGATAGCTCACCGAATAGGTCAGCAGGACGAGGCCGAAGCGCGTCACCCAGGCCATCCAGCCCTCGAACAGGAAGGCAATCGAGCCCTCGGCGCCGAAAGCCAGCAGGACCAGCCAGACCGCAATTGCGACCGCGCCGATATAATTGCCGATGCCGGTCGCCCGGTGAAGAATGGAGGACGCCATCGTCGCGTGCCAGCGCCAGACCTGGAGGTGTGGCGACATTGGCCGCGGGTCGGACCAGTCGGAAGCCATGAGGCACCCTTTCGAAAGCTGTGTCGGTATCGCCGAACGCAGGACGCGTGTCAGCCTTGAGTTTCGCACTGCACAATAGGCCGCACAATGTCAGCGTCAACGCGATCAGTTGCAGACCGCTGACAAGTTGCAGACATTTTCACCCGACAGCCACTGAGAACGGCCGGGGTCCGGCCGCCGGGAAGCGCCCGGATTCGCCCTATTCCATGCGCATATTCGCCGGAAGCAGGGCTTCATTCACCTGCCCGTCCTCGACATAGAGCGTTCCGCCTTTCATCACGAGATCGACGTGCTGCAGCAGATTTGGATAGGTCATCAGATCGCCATCGACGGCGATAATGTCAGCGGCCATGCCCGGCGCGATCGAGCCGGTTTGATCCTCGACACCCATGAAGACAGCCGGCCAGTAGGTCGCCGACCGGATGGCATCCATCACCGGCACATCGAGCTCACGGGTCCAGACGTCAAACTCATTCCAGGTGGCCTGGCAGTGGAATTTCATCGGGATACCGCTATCGGTGCCGATCAGCATCACCACGCCGGCCTCACGCAATTGCTCGAATTTGCGGCGCAGGGTTGGCGCCCGCAATGGCGTCAACTGGGTGTAGGAGAGACGCTCGGGATGCTCGATCGAGGCGGCGATGTCGGCGATCGTGTCGGGCTCAAGCCCGCGATGCCAGCAATCATTGTCGAGGAATTCGGAATTCTCGCGCGTGCGTGCGTAGTTCCAGAGGCCTTCAATCGTCGGCGTCCAGTAAAGCGGGCCGCCGGAGATACGGCCGCGCGCGGTGCGCGCCCGCAGCGCCTCGATTACATTTGGCGGATATTCCGGCGCCGTGGTCAGGCCGGTATGCTCGAAATTATCAATGCCGATTTCCAGCCCGAGAAGGATCTCCTCGGGACGGTGGGAGTGACCGACAACCCGCAGGCCGCGCGCATGCGCCTCGTCGACGACGGCGCGGGCTTCTGCGGTGGTCATCTGGTCCTGGTTGACCAGCTTGATGACATCAACGCCGGCATCGGCCAGCGTGCGCACATGGGCACGGGCCTCACTGACACTGCTCACGCCCCAGCGGAAGGCCTCCGTACCCGGATAGGGCTGATGCTGGATGAAGGGACCGGAGACGTAGAGATTCGGGCCCGGCAACTCGCCGGCATTGATGCGGTCGCGGACCGAGATGGACGGCTCGAGGGGCGCACCGAGATCGCGGACCGAGGTGACCCCAGCCAGCAGAAGCTGTACGGCGGAGGCCGGCATGATCTCGTCTTCGAGCCGGTCGAGATAGGTACGATCCCAGTGATCATAATCGGAATGCCCGTTGAGCATTAGATGCGCATGCATTTCCCACAGGCCGGGCATGACGGTCATGCCCTCGGTCGAGATCACGGCATACCCGTCCGGGACAGGCGTATTGTCCTGGTTGCCGGTGGCGACGATGCGGTCATCCTCGACCAGGATGACGCTGTCATGGACGGGCGGACCGCCATAACCATCGATCAGCGTACCGCCCACAAGCGCCTGACGGCCTTCCGGCCATGCCCCAGCGGTGACGCACACTGCCAGCACGCCCGACAACAAGCCCATTTGGTATTTCATAACGCTCTCCCCAAAAGATTCGTCCAACAAACTAACCGCGCTGGTGAAAAAGCAAAATCGATATGGCAAAACCCGCTCAGCAGACTAGCCTGTCGCCAAAGCAGGGAGCTGATCATGACCAAACCAACCCCATCCGCCGTGATTACCGGCGCCTCCACCGGCATCGGCCATGCCTGTACCGCCGAGCTGACTGCCAAGGGCTGGCATGTCTTCGCCGGGGTGCGCAAACAGGCGGATGCCGACCGGTTGAAGGAAGAATTCGGTGCCGCGGTCACGCCCCTGATCATGGAGGTGACCGATACGGCCTGCATGCAGAGCGCCGCCGACACGGTCCGCGCCGCGCTGAACGGGGTGACGCTGAAAGGCCTGATCAATAATGCCGGCATCGCGGTCGCCGGACCGATGCTGAGCGTGCCGATCGAGGAGTTCGAACACCAGCTCGACGTCAATGTCACCGGCGTGGTTCGCACCACCCAGGCTTTCGGACCCCTGCTGGGCGCCGATGAGAGCCTGACCGGTGAGCCGGGCCGGATCGTGATGATATCCTCAATGGCCGGCGAGATGGGCGCCCCTTTCCTGGGCCCCTATTCAGCGTCAAAACATGCTGTCGAAGGCCTGTCCAAATCCCTGCGCCGGGAAATGATGCTGTTCGGGATCGAAGTGATCGTGCTCGGCCCCGGCGCCGTCGCGACGCCGATCTGGGCCAAGTCCGATGAGGTCGACATCACGCCCTATGAGGGGTCGGTCTATTACAAGGCGCTGACCCGGCTGCGCAATTATATGAGCAAGAGCGGCCCGGAAGGCTTTGCGCCTTCGGTGATCGCCGACCGCGCCTTCCGCGCCCTGACCGAGGACAAGCCGCGTTTCCGCTATGCCATCGTGCCCAAGCGCCTGACCAACTGGTCATTGCCACGCATGCTGCCCGAGCGCATGGTCAACAATATCGTGGCCAAAAGCCTCGGACTGACGCGGCGCAAACGCTGAACCGACACCGCTTGCCGGCCATCGCCGCCTGGTCAAGAGTATCACAATCTGAACCGAGACGCGGCGCCCGGGCGCCTGGGGGACTGACATGAATTATCGCACGCTTCCACACATATCGATCGCCAGCCTGATGGCGTTGAGCCTGACCGCCTGTGGCCAGCAGGCCGAGGCCCCGCCCATATCGGCGGCGCCGGATGCGGCGGTCACTGACAGTGCGGTGCCGTCCGGGACCATGGCGGCGCCGGAAGCTGCGGCCGACGCGGATGCCAGCGCGGCCTTTGCCGCCCTGGTCTCTGAATTTGAAGCCTTCGAACTGGCCAATAATCCCGACGAACGCGGCCGTCGCGGTGATCTGGAGGCCGCCGGGCAATGGGGGGATTTCTCGGCGGAAACCCTGGCCGCGCAATTTGCCGACGAAGCCGCCTTCCTTGAACGGCTGGACGGCATTGATGCGGCCGCCCTGTCGCAAACCGACCAGGTTTCCCATGCGGTGCTTGATTACATCCTGCGCTTCCGCACCGAGCTGGCGCCCTTTGGCGAGGCCCGTATCGCCTTCAATTCCGACAGCGGATTCTTCTTCTGGCCCTCCTATGCCGCCGCATCGGCGCGGCCGCGCACGATTGCCGAGGGCGAAGCCTGGATCACCCGCATCAATGGAATTGCCGGGTTTTTCCAGCAGAATACCGACTGGATGCGGCGCGGTCTCGAGACCGGCTTCACCCAGCCGCGCATCATCACCGAATCCGCCGCAAGCCAGGTCGAGGCCCTGAGCGATGCCGCCACCCTGCGCGCGATCCTGATCGAGCCGATCGACAATCTGCCGACCGCACTGCCGGCCGCCGAACGCGCGCGTCTCCATGATGCGGCCGCCGCCGCCATCGACAACTCCGCCCAACCCGCCTTCGCGGCGCTGGCCCGCTTCCTGCGCGAGGAATATCTGCCACAAACCCGCGACAGCCTGGGCGTGTCCGAGACGCCCGAGGGCCGCGCCTATTATCAGACCCTGGTGCGCTACCACACCACGCTCGATACCTCGCCGGAAGAAGTCCACCAGCGCGGCCTCGCCGAAGTCGCCCGTATCCGCGGCGAGATGGCAACCGTGATCGACGAGAGCGGATTTGAGGGGAGCTTCGCCGAATTCCTCAACTTCCTGCGCACCGATCCGCAATTCTACGCGACGACGCCAGAGGAATTGCTGATGCATGCCGCCTGGATCGCCAAGCGGCTCGACGACCAGATGCCGGCCTATTTCGGCCATCTGCCGCGCCTCTCCTATGGCGTGCGCCCTGTGCCGGACACCATGGCGCCAACCTACACCACCGGCCGCTACTGGTCCGGCGACATGGAGCGCGGCATCGCCGGCGGCTATATGGTCAACACCTATGACCTGACCCAGCGCCCGCTCTACACCCTGCCCGCCCTGACCGCACACGAGGCTGTGCCAGGGCACCATCATCAGGGCTCGATCGCCGCCGAGCTGGAGAATGTTCCGGATTTCCGCCGCGACACCTATATCACCGCCTTCGGCGAGGGTTGGGGCCTGTATTCCGAGACGCTGGGCCGAGATATGGGCATCTATACGACGCCCTATGAAGAGTTTGGCCGACTGAGCTATGAGATGTGGCGCGCCTGCCGCCTCGTGGTCGATACCGGGGTGCATTATATGGGCTGGACCCGCGAGGAGGCCGAGGCCTGTTTCCTCGAGAACTCCGCCCTGGCGCCGCACAATATCCGTACCGAAGTCCTGCGTTATATCTCCTGGCCGGGCCAGGCGCTGGCCTACAAGACCGGCGAATTGCTGATGCGCGACCTGCGTGCCGAAGCCGAGGAGCGCCTGGGCGAGGATTTCAACATTCGCGCCTTCCATGACGTGCTGCTCGCCGACGGCTCCATGCCGCTGTCTGCGCTGGAGGCCAAGATGCGCCGCTGGATCAACGAAGAAGAAGCCGGAAATCGGAACTAGATCACCATGCTCTTCGCCCTCACAGACTTTCTTGTCGTCATTGGCTGCGGCCTCGGGATCTGGCGGCTCTGGCCGCATCGCCGCAAGGGTGATGTCCGCATGGTCCGGCTGGGACTGGCCTTTGTCGGACTGGCAGCCCTGATCGGCGCGATCCGGTTCGCCAGCGGCCAGGTCGAGGAGCTAGCCCAATTGCACAGCCTGGCCAGCACATTTGCTGGCGCGGCCGGCATGTTGTTGATCGCCCTTGGTCTGGCCTGGGAGGCCTTTCCCATTCGCTGGCCTCCGGGCGTGGGTCGGTATCTGCGGATCGGGATTTCAGTTGTGACCATTGTCATGATGGCCTGGCCAGGCAGTGAGGACATTCTCGCCCTGCTGCCACAACTGGCCCTGCTTCTCGGTCTGGCCGCCAGCATCGCCCTGTTGCTACATCGCCGTTGGCAGACCGGACTCATCTGGCTGTTCGCATGGTTATTACTGGCCTATGCCTCGATCATGATCGGCGGCAGCCGCGAAGAGACCACATTCGGAATCGCCAACTGGCACGTCTACCACACGCTTCTGGCGCTCTGGGCGATTCTGGCGGGCGAAGCGATGCGGCGGGTGATTGCCAGCCGCGCTTGACCTGGAGGCGCGGCTCCACCACTTATCCACGCTCCATGAGCGCGCGCACAGACAATCCCGCCGCCTCCGGTGCCGACACGCCCTCCACGCGTGAGACGGATCCGGAAAACGGCCTTGAAATCCTGACCTTCGGCTGCCGGCTGAATGCCTGGGAAAGCGAAGTCATGCGCGCCCATGCCCGCGAGGCCGGGCTCGACAATGCCATCCTGGTCAATACCTGCGCCGTAACCTCGGAAGCCGTGCGCCAGGCGCGCCAGTCGATCCGCAAGGCCCGCCGCGCCAATCCCGATGCGAAAATCATCGTGACCGGCTGCGCCGCCCAGGTCGATCCGGCCATGTTCGCCGCCATGCCGGAAGTCGACCGCGTCGTCGGCAATGCGGAAAAACTGCGCGCCGAGACCTTCAACCCGGTCACCCTGCTGGGCGGCACCGAGAAGATCCGCGTCAATGATATCATGAGCGTGCGCGAGACCGCCGGCCATCTGGTCGAAGGCATGGAGGGGCGCGCGCGCGCCTATGTCCAGGTCCAGAATGGCTGCGATCACCGCTGCACCTTCTGCATCATCCCGTTCGGCCGCGGCAATTCACGCTCGGTCCCGGCTGGCGAGATCGTCAGCCAGATCAAGGCGCTGGTCGCATCCGGCCATAGCGAGGTCGTGCTCACCGGCGTCGATCTGACCTCCTGGGGCGGCGATCTTCCCGGCACGCCGCCGCTGGGGCGGCTGGTGCAGGCGATCCTGAAACAGGTGCCCGATCTGCCGCGCCTGCGCCTGTCCTCGATCGATGCGATCGAGATCGACGAAGCCCTGTTCGAGGCTGTCACGGGCGAGGCCCGCATCGCGCCCTATCTGCATCTCTCGCTGCAGGCCGGCGACAATATGATCCTCAAGCGCATGAAGCGCCGCCACTCGCGCGAGGACGCCATCGCGCTATGCAACCGGCTCAAAGCCGCGCGGCCGGAGATCGCCTTCGGCGCGGATATCATTGCCGGCTTCCCGACCGAGACCGAAGCGATGTTCGAAAATTCGCTGAAACTGGTTGATGAGTGCCAGCTCGCCTATCTGCACGTCTTCCCCTATTCGCCGCGACCGGGAACGCCAGCAGCGCGCATGCCGCAACTTGAGAAGTCCGTCATCAAGGCCCGCGCCGCGCGTCTGCGCGACAAGGCCGATCAGGTCCTGGCCGCCCATCTCGATACGATGATCGGCACCGTGGCCGGTGCCCTGATGGAAAAGCCCGGCTTTGCGCGGGCCGGGAATTTTGCCGCCATCCGCCTGCCGGAGACCGAGTTTCCACGCGCCGGGGCACTGGTGAATATCCAGGTCACGCATCATGACGGGCGTGAATTGCACGGGGAGCTCACATCATGAGCGACGACAAGCCGTCCGAGAAGAAACGCGGCTTTTTCTCCCGCCTCGTCTCAGGTCTCAGCAAGAGCTCGTCAAAGCTCGGCGAATCGGTCACCGCGATCTTCACCAAGCGCAAGCTCGATCGCGAAGCGCTGGACGAGCTGGAAGACCTGCTGATCGCCTCCGATCTTGGCACCGCCGCAGCCCTGCGCGTCACCGAGCGGCTGGCGCGCGATCGTTTCGATAAGGAAATAACCGACGAGGAAGTGCGCGAGACCCTCGCCGAAGTGATTTGTGAAACCCTGCAACCGCTCGAAAAACCCCTGCAGCTGACCGGCACGGACGGCCCGCATGTCATCCTGTTTGTCGGCGTGAACGGTTCGGGCAAGACGACAACGCTCGGCAAGATCGCCGTCAAGCTCAAGCGCGAGGGCCGCGACCCGATCCTGGTCGCCGGCGACACTTTCCGCGCCGCGGCGATCGAACAGGTCTCGGTCTGGGGCGAGCGCGCGAAATCGCCGGTGATCAAGCGCGAGATCGGCGCCGATGCCGCCGGGCTCGCTTACGACGCGCTGGAACAGGCCGAACGCGAAGGCCGCGATACCGTGCTGATCGACACCGCCGGCCGGCTGCAAAACAAGGCGGAGCTGATGGACGAGCTGCGCAAGATCGTCCGCGTCATCCGCAAGAAGAATCCGTCCGCGCCCCACGAGACCGTGCTGGTGCTCGATGGCACCGTCGGCTCCAATGCCGTCTCCCAGGCCCAGGCCTTCCTCGATGCGGCCCAGATCTCCGGCCTGGTGATGACAAAACTCGACGGCACCGCCAAGGGCGGGGCGCTGGTCCAGGTGGCGGAGAAATTCCAGCTGCCGATCCATTATATCGGCATTGGCGAGGGCGAGGATGATCTCCAGGCCTTCAATGCGCGCGACTTCTCGCGGGCGCTGGCCGGGCTGGAGAGCTAGCGCTTGGACGCCAGCCTGACAGCTGGCGCCCTCGCCATGCTCGGTTCGGCCCTGGCCCATGCCGGCATGACGCTATTGACCAAGCGGGCGCAGGATCGGCTGGTGTTTCGCGCCCTGTCGCTGATCTTCGTCGCGCTATTGATGTTGCCCTGGCTGGTCTTCCAGCCCCTGCCCGGCTGGGAAGTCTGGCGTTTCCTGTTGCTAGGTGCCGCAACGATCTGGGCCTTCAACATGTTGCTGATCGCCGCCTTCGAGCGCGGCGAGATGAATCTGGTCTATCCGGTGATGCGCGGCAGTGCGCCGGCGCTGGCGACGCTGGCGGCCTATCTGTTTCTCGGCGAGGCCGTTTCGCTGTGGCAATTGCTCGGCCTGGCGATTGCCTCAACGGCACTGGTCGGTTTTGCCTGGCCGGAAAAGGACGGCGCACCGAAGGCCCAGATCCTGCTGCTCGCCCTCGCGGCCGCGGGCATGACGGCCTGCTATACCGTGATCGATGCCGCCGGCGTGCGCGCCTCGGGTAATGTGATGGTGTATACGGGTTGGTTCTTCGTACTTTCAGGTGTCACCATTGGCACCACAGCGGCCATTCGGCGCGGTTCGCGTTTCTGGGCCGCGGCACGGCAGGAAACCCGCCCGGCCGCGACCTCGATGCTGTTCAATCTGACGACATACGGACTGGCCCTCTACGCCTATTCCATCGCCCCGGTCGCACCAATGGCGGCCTTGCGCGAAACCAGTATCGTGTTCGGCGCACTGCTTGCGGCGCTGGTCCTGAAGGAGGCTTTCGGCTTGAAGCGTATTGCGCTGGCCGTGCTATTGGTCACCGGACTTGTCGTGATGCAGACATTGTGAATGCCAAGGAGAACTCCGTGAACCAGACCGAAACCACGACGAAACAGACCGCCAGCATGCTGGTCGATTTCGGCCCGATCGGGGTCTGGATCGTGGTTTACAATCTGGCCCGGGCCTATGCCGGCGACCAGGCGATCTATATTGGTACCGGGGCCTATATGATCGCCGCCGTCATCGGCCTGGCCTATGCGATCCGGGTCGAAAAACGCTTCCCGCCGATGCTGATCTTCACCACGGTGATCGTGCTGGGCATGGGCACGATCGGCATCGTGCTGCAGGATCCGATCTTCCTCTACCTCAAACCGACCATCATCAATCTCTTCTACTCCTTCCTGATCCTGATCAGCGTCGCGCTGGGGCATAATGTCTGGAAAGTCTTCTTCGCCAGCGTCTTCAACCTGCCCGAAGAAGCCTGGACCATGCTGGCCGTGCGCTGGGCGCTCTGGTTCCAGTTTCTCGCCCTGCTCAACGAGGTCATGTGGCGCCACATCACTGATTCCGTGGTGCCGGAATCAGCGCGCTGGTTCGCCGAATTCGAGATGAGCGAGGCCTTCTGGGCCAATGCCAAGCTCGGCGTCATGGTGCTCAGCCTGGCCTTCGCCGCGTTGCAGATGCCGCTCCTGCTCAAATACCAGCGGGCCGAGGATGAAGACGGCGCGGAAACCGGAGAAGCCGCATAAGAAATGCAACGCTCCGTGATCGGACAAACGTCATTCTTACGTTATAAATCCGAGTCAGGATGAGCCAGACGACATCCGGAGACTGCCATGCCGAGTGACAAGCACAGCCCGAAGGCTTTCGATCTCGCGGATTCGCCGGGGCATCTGCTGCACCGAGCCCAGCAATTCGCTGCCGAACGCTTCACCAAGGCGATGGCCGGCGCCAAGCTGACCCAGCGCCAGTTTGCTGTCCTGCACGCAACCGCCCAGAATGAGGGTCTGACCCAGACCGAGCTCGTCAAGATCACCGGAATCGACCGCTCCACCCTGGCCGAACTGGTCTCGCGGATGGCGCGTAATGGTCTGCTGGAGCGCGTAAAACTGGCCGATGATGCCCGCGCCAATGCGATCCATCTCAGCGCGTCCGGCCGTGCCCTGCTTGAAGCCGCCACGCTGGGCGCGATGGAGGCCGACCGGGCCATCATCTCGGCCATGCCCAAGAATAAACGCGCCAATTTCCTGGAGACCCTGCGCCGCATCGCCCTCACCCTGGAAAAGGGCGAGGAAGCGGTGATGAAGGCCAAGGTGAAAGACAAGGAAAAGAAGAAAAAAGCCAAGCGGCGGGCCAAGGAAAAGGCCAAGCTCAAGGCACAAAAGGCCGAAAAAAAGGCCCGCAAGGGCGCCAGCGAACGCGCGGCGTCCTGAGACTCTAGTCCTGCAACGCTCCGCGCTCGAGCGCCGGATAGATCCGGTTGCGCAAGACGTTCGCCGTGATCGGGCCAAACCAGCGCGCCAGGATCTGCCCGTCCGCTCCGACCACCAGGGTTTCCGGCGTTCCGGTCACACCGAGCGCCCGGGCGGACAAGCCGTCGACATCCAGCATGACGCCGGCATAGGGATCGCCATGCCGGTCAAGCGACGCATTCACGGCCAATGCCGTGTCGCGCCAGGCGATGCCATAAATCGCGATACCCTCGGCCTGCAGCGCCATCAGGACCGGGTGTTCGATCTGGCAATAGGGACACCAGGAGCCCCAGACATTGATCAGATAGGGGCCTTCGATCACCGCCGGATCAAAGCTCGCCCGCCCGTCCACCGCCGCCAGCGTCAGGGATGGCAAGGGTTCAGGCGGCGCTGGCCGGTCCTGATACCAGCGCCAGCCCAGAGCGGCGCCCAAGGCCAGAATGGAGAGTATGGCCAGGAGGCGGATCGCCGGCATCATGCTTCGTCACTTTCGAGGCGATGCAGGCGTTCCGCCGCCGCCCGGCGCTCGGCCAGAGCGGTCACGACCAGCGCGATCAAGGCTGCGGCCGAAAGCCCCCAGGCCGACCAGACCCAGACCGCATAGCCGCCCATGGCGAGGAAATCGCTCATTTGCGGCCCTCGTTTTCCTTCTGACGCATCAGCGCATCGGCCCGCCGGGCGATGGCGCGCGTGCGCAATCGGTAGAACACCAGCCAGCCGGCCAGCATTGTGTAACCCAGCGCCATCAGTGCCAGCGGCCAGAGCTGGCTGGAATGTATGGTCGGCCCGTCAGCGCGGAAGACCGAGGCCGGCTGGTGCAGGCTCGACCACCATTCGACGGAAAATTTCACGATCACCAGATTGATCACCCCGGCCATCGCCAGAATCGCGCCGGCACGCGCCGCCTGCTGCGCGTCTTCGAGCGCGGCGCGCAGCGCCATATAGCCCAGATAAACCAGGAACAGCACCAGCACCGAGGTCATGCGGGCATCCCATTCCCACCAGGTGCCCCACATCGGCTTGCCCCAGATCGACCCCGTCGCCAGCGCCAGCGCCGTAAACACCGCCCCGATCGGCGCAATCACGGCAGCCGCCGCATCGGCAATCGCATGACGCCAGACGAAATAGACAAAGCTCGCCCCGGCCAGCGCCGCATAGAGCGCCGAAGCCATATAGGCGGCGGGCACATGCACATACATGATCCGCACGGTCTCGCCCTGCTGATAGTCCGGCGGCGAGGCGAAGAAGGCCATGTAGATGCCGGCGCCGAGCAGGATCAGCGTCAACACGCCAAACACCGGAATCGCGATGCGGGCGAGCCGGTCGAAACGTTGCGGGTTGGCGAAATAGGACAGCATGGCGCTCACTTACTTTGCGGGAGGCCGGGCGGCAACTGCCGGGTGGTCGCAGGTGAACCGTTTCATCCCAACCGCCCCCGCACCGCCGCCGCGATCCCGAATGGGGCCAGCGCCACCGTCCCGAGGCTGATCGCCAAGGTCAGCAGCAAATTTGCCACGGCGCGTTCATCCCCAGCGAAAGCCGAGCGCCCGGCTCCGGCGGCGAAAATCAGGACCGGAACCATCATCGGCGTGGCGATCAAGGCGATCAGCAGGCCGCCGCGCTTGATGCCGGCGGCGAGCGCCCCGGCGAAACCGGCGATCAAAGCGAGGGCCGGGATGGCGGCGAGCAGGGCGGCGCCGAGCACCAGCGCTGAAACTGGCGGCAGGCCATACATCAGACCGCCGAGCACGCCGATCAGCGGCAGCGGCCACAGGGTGGCGCTGGCCTGGCCCATCACCTTGGCCAGGCACAGGGCGGCGAGGCTGGTCGGGGTGAGCAGATAGAGATCAAGCGTGCCGTCGGAAAAATCATCGCCGAACAGGCGTTCCGCCGATTGCAGCACGGAGAGCAGGGCGGCGAAGGCGAGAATGCCGGGACCGGCGGCCGCGAGCAGGTCGGCGGCGGGGCCGATGGCCAGCGGGGCGAGGGTGATCGCGGCGAGGAAGAAGGCGGCCGGTCCGGCCGCACCGCCACCGCCGGCCCAGGCGAGGCGGGCCTCGCGCGCGAAAATGGCTGTCAGGACACCCATCACAGCCGCCCCATATCGAGGCTGCGGGCATCGGGCCAGTCGAGCGGCTGGTGCGTCGCCGCGATCACCAGGCCGCCGCGGGCCCGGTGCTGGCTCACCAGCGCCGCCAGGCAGGCGCGGCCTTCAGCGTCGAGCGGGCCGGCGGGTTCGTCGAGCAGCCAGAGCGGGCGATTGGCGAGCACGATGCGGGCAAGGCCGCAGCGTCTTTGCTGGCCGCGCGACAGCCGGGCGGCGGGGCGGTCGATCAGGTGATCGATCTCGAGCGCGCGCAGGGCCGGCATGATGGCGGTGCGCGGCTGGCCATAGAGATCGGCCCAGAAGCGCAGGGCGCTGCGCGGCGTCTCGCCGGGTTTGAGCCCGTCGGCATGTCCCAGCCAGGCGATCGCCTCGGGCGCGGCCATGGCCGGGGGCTCGTCATTGAGCGTGATTGCGCCGGCGTCCGGCTCGATGAAGCCGGCCAGGGCACGCAGAAGACTGGTCTTGCCGGTGCCATTGCGGCCGGTCAGCAGCACAGCCTCGCCCGGCCCCAGCGCAAGGGCCAGATCGCTCGCCAGCACGGTATCGCCGCGCGACAAGCCCAGCTCACTCACGTCCAGGCGGAGCGCCGGGAAGGCCGGTGCCGGTTTGGCGGTCTGGGAAAGCGAGGCCGATGTCATGGCGACATGTCGCCCAAATGCAGGCCCGAGGTCAACGGACTGCGTGCCGCATTGCAGCAAACGGGGACAAGGGGTAGAACCCCAGCAAACATGTGGTCATATCCAGCTGACCCACCCTCCCCACCGGGTGTTTGACACCCCACCGACCCTGAGGACGATCCCCAATGGCTTCTCTCGACAGTTTTTCCTGTAAACGCACCCTCAATGTGGCCGGCGACACCTACGCCTATTACGATCTGAAGGTCGCCGAGCAGAACGGTCTGGCCGGGATTTCCCGCCTGCCGGCTTCGCTCAAGGTATTGCTGGAAAACCTGCTGCGTTTCGAAGACAACAAGACCGTCACCAAGGCTGATATCCAGGCGATGGCCGAATGGCTGACAACGCGCAAATCCACGCATGAGATTGCCTATCGTCCGGCCCGCGTCGTGATGCAGGATTTCACCGGCGTTCCCGCTGTCGTCGATCTCGCCGCGATGCGCGATGCCGCCACCAAGCTGGGCGCCGATCCGCAGCGAATCAATCCGCAGGTTCCCGTTGATCTGGTGATCGACCACTCGGTGATGGTGGATAATTTCGGCCATGCCGACAGTTTCGAGAAAAATGTCGAGCGCGAATATGAGCGCAATGGCGAACGCTATAAATTCCTCAAATGGGGCGCGTCGGCCTTCGCAAACTTCCGCGTTGTGCCGCCAGGCACCGGCATCATCCACCAGGTCAATCTGGAAAACCTGGCCCAGTGCGTCTGGACCAAGGAAGAAAACGGCGAAACCATCGCCTATCCCGATACCTGCGTCGGCACCGACAGCCACACCACGATGATCAATGGCCTCGCCGTGCTCGGCTGGGGCGTTGGCGGGATCGAGGCCGAAGCCGCCATGCTCGGCCAGCCGGTCTCGATGCTGATTCCGGAAGTGATCGGCTTCGAGCTGACCGGCAAGCTGCCGGAAGGCGCGACCGCGACCGATCTCGTGCTGGTGATTGTCCAGATGCTGCGCAAGCGCGGCGTCGTCGGCAAATTCGTCGAATTCTACGGCAAGGGTCTCGACCATCTCTCGCTGGAAGATGAAGCCACCATCGCCAATATGGCGCCGGAATACGGCGCGACCTGCGGCTTCTTCCCGGTCGACAAGGAAACCCTCACCTACATGACCGCCACGGGCCGTGACGACAAGCGCGTCGCCCTCGTGGAAGCCTATTCCAGGGCCCAAGGCATGTATCGCCCGGAATATGAAGCCGATCCGATCTTCACCGACACCCTGCATCTCGACATGGCATCCGTCGTGCCGGCGATCTCCGGCCCGAAACGGCCCCAGGATCGTGTCATCCTCACCGAGGCCAAGACCGCCTTCACCGAAGCAATGGGCAAGGAATTCAACAAGGCCAATGAAATGGCCAAGTCAGCCCCGGTCGAGGGCGAGGATTATCGCATCACCAATGGCGATGTCGTGATTGCCGCCATCACCTCCTGCACCAATACCTCCAACCCGTCGGTCATGCTCGGCGCCGGCCTGCTGGCCCGCAATGCTGTCGCCCGCGGCCTGAAGGTAAAGCCCTGGGTCAAGACCTCGCTCGCACCGGGCTCGCAAGTCGTCACCGACTATATGCTGCGCGCCGGCCTGCAGGATGATCTCGATGCGCTCGGCTTCAACCTGGTCGGCTATGGCTGCACCACCTGTATCGGCAATTCCGGTCCGCTGCCGGGCCCGATCTCCAAGGCGATCAACGAAAACGACCTCGTCGCGACCTCGGTCCTGTCGGGCAATCGCAATTTCGAGGGCCGGATCAGTCCGGACGTGCGGGCCAATTATCTCGCCTCGCCGCCACTCGTCGTCGCCTATGCGATCGCCGGCTCGATGCAGATCGACATCACCAAGGAGCCGCTCGGCCAGGACCAGGATGGCAAGGATGTCTATCTGAAAGATATCTGGCCCAGCTCGGCGGAGATCGCCGAGACCGTGCGCACCTCGGTGACGCCGGACATGTTCGCGACGCGCTATGCCCACGTCTTCCAGGGCGACAAGGCCTGGCAGGGCATCGATGTTCCCACCGGGCTGAACTATGCCTGGGATCACACCTCGACCTATGTCCAGAACCCGCCCTATTTCGAAGGCATGACGATGGAACCGGATGCGCCGGGCGATGTCGTCAATGCACGCATCATGGGCCTGTTTGGCGACAGCATCACCACCGACCACATCTCGCCCGCCGGTTCGATCAAGGCCAGCAGCCCGGCCGGCCGCTATCTGCAGGAACGCCAGGTTCCGGTGCTGGAGTTCAATTCCTACGGCTCGCGCCGCGGCAATCACGAAGTGATGATGCGCGGCACATTTGCCAATATCCGCATCAAGAACAAGATGCTGGATGGGGTTGAGGGCGGTTATACCAAGAAGGATGGCCAGCAGGTCGATATCTTCGACGCCTGCATGGACTACCAGGCTGCCGGCATCCCGCTCGTCGTCTTCGGCGGCAAGGAATACGGCACCGGCTCCTCGCGCGACTGGGCGGCCAAGGGCACCCGCCTGCTCGGCGTCAAGGCCGTGATCGCCGAGAGCTTCGAGCGTATTCACCGCTCCAACCTGATCGGCATGGGCGTTCTGCCGCTGCAGTTCGAGGACGGTGCGTCCTGGGAAGGTCTTGGCATGACGGGCGATGAAAGCGTCAACATTCTCGGCGTCGCCGAGATCGAGCCGCGCGCCCTGATGACCGTCGAAGTGACCTTCCCGGACGGTACGGTGAAGACCGCTTCGGTCCGCGCCCGGATCGATACCGAGAACGAGCTGGAATATTATCGCGATGGCGGCATCCTGCACTATGTGCTGCGCAATCTCGCCCGCTCGTAACGCCTGATAATCAACGCCGCCCGCGTCACAGCCAATTGATTGGCCGATGCGGGCGGTCGTGATTATGTAGTCGGCATGCGCTTTTTCATTTCGCTTCTGACCGCCGCCCTGCTGACCCTGCCTGCCTTCGGACAGGCCGGCCCGCATGAGCCGCCGGCTACCGCCCGCCCGGTCCTGGTCGAGCTCTTCACCAGCCAGGGCTGCGGCCTGTGCCCGGAGGCCAATCGCTATCTCGGCGAACTCGACCAGCGCGAGAATGTCTTCGTGCTCGCCTTCGGGGTGAGTTATTGGGACATGTATGGCTGGGCCGATACCTATGCCCGGCCCGAATATGTCCAGCGCCAGCGCACCTATCTGCCGCGCCTCGGCGTCAACCGGCTCTACACGCCGCATTTCGTCGTCGATGGCGTCACCGACGCGCCCGGCTGGAACCAGGACAAGGTGTCCGAGGCGGTCGATGACCGCCTGGCGGCGATGCCCGACAGCCCGTCCATCCGCCTTGGTGACGGCCCGTTCGGCTCCTTCATCGTTCGCCTCGATGGCGCCGCGCCGGAGGAAAATCTCGATGTCTGGCTGATCGCCTATGCGCCCGGCTGGGCCAGCCTCGAGATCGGCGCCGGCGAGAATGAAGGCGTCGAGATGTTGCACTACAACATGGTGAAAAGCCTCACCTATCTCGGCCGCTGGTCGGGCGGTGAGGCCGAATTCATGGGCGAGGCCTATCGCCGCTACGGCACGGTCGCCATCGTGCAGGGCGCCAATGGCGGCCCGATCTATGGCTATGCCCGGGCCGAGCCGCGGCGCTGAAGTAAGGCGTCAGCGTGGTGCGCGCTTGGCCAGAATGCGCTGCAATGTGCGCCGGTGCATGTTCAGACGCCGCGCGGTTTCCGAGACATTGTGATCGCACAATTCGAACACGCGCTGGATATGTTCCCAGCGCACGCGATCGGCCGACATCGGGTTTTCCGGCGGCTGTGGCTTGTCTTCCGGGCTGGCGAGCAGCGCCTTGATGACATCATCGGCATCGGCAGGCTTGGACAAGTAGTCGATCGCACCGGCCTTCACTGCGGCAACGGCGGTGGCGATATTGCCATAACCGGTCAGCATCACGACCCGGCAGTCGGGGCGCGAGGCATGCAGCGCCTTGACCACTTCCAGCCCGTCGCCATCGGTCAGGCGCAGATCGAGCACGGCAAAGGCCGGCGGATTCTGGCGCGCAATTTCCTCGGCCTCGTCCACCGTACCGACGGCGGAAACGACAAAGCCGCGACTGGTCATCGCCCGCCCGAGACGGGTGCGGAAGGGTGCGTCATCGTCCAGGATGAGCAGGGTGCGGTCTTCGGGCATGTCGTATTCTATATCGTCCACGGCAGCGTCCTCGCGATTCGGTATCTGTCTGGCCATCATTACTAGCGAAGGATCGGCGCCGCCTCTACCCGGTTGCGCGGCCAGACGATTTTGACCTGGGCACCACCCTGGGGTGAAACATTGTCGAAAGCCACCCGTCCGCCGGTTTTCTCGATCATCGTCTTGGCGATAAACACGCCCAGCCCCAGCCCGCCCTGGCCAGGCGTCCCCGAACGGGTGGTGACATAGGGCTCGCCAATCTTTGAGAGAATCTCGGGTCTGAAGCCGGTACCGTCATCACAAATCGTGACGCGCAGGCTTTCGGCATCCCAGCAGCCCTCGACCGTGACGCGGGTGGCGGCGAAGTCGACAGCGTTCTCGACGAAATTGCCAATGGCATAGAGCATTTCCGGCATACGGTTGAGCATGGGGGCCGGACCCATGCCCTCGGCCTCGACCACAGTGACATCCAGCATCGGACCCAGACCACGCAGGGGCGTGCTGGCCTCCTCGAGAGCCGCGAGCAACCCGACCCGGTCATGGCGTTCGTCGGACACAGCCTGTTCCTGGCTCAGACGCTTGAGAATATCGCGGCACCGGCGCGCCTGGGTCACCATCAACTCGGCATCCTCGCGCAGCAGATCATTGTCCTGGACCTCGCGCAGCATTTCCTTGGCGGTCAGCTGGATCGTGGCCAGAGGCGTGCCAAGCTCGTGGGCGGCCGCAGCGGCCAGTGCGCCGAGGGCCGACAGGCGCTGCTCGCGGGATAACACGCTCTGGGTTGCTGCCAGGGCGGTCGCCATCCGGCGCCCCTCCTGGCTGACGCGCCAGGAATAGACGGCCGTGAAGGCGACCGCGATGAAGATCGCACACCACAAGCCCAGCACATACATGTCGGGCAGGTGCAGCGTTTCACCGCCGACCCAGGGCAGGGGCAGGCTCCACAGCCACATCAGCCCGGTGCCGGCCATGGCGATGAGAGCGACGCCAAGCGCCCAGCGCTGCGGCAATGCCGCAACCGCGATGGTGACGGGCGCGGCCAGCATGACGACGAAGGGATTTTGCAGCCCGCCGGTCAGCATCAGGAGCGCGCAAAGCTGCAACACATCATAGCTGAGCTGGGCGAAGGCTTCCCAATCCTTGGCGAATTGCTGCGGCGGCACAGACAGGGTCAGCCATGTATTGATCCAGGCGCTGCCCATGATGACGCCGAGACAGACGCCGATCGGCAGGTCAAAGCCGACGACATAATGTATGAGCAGAACGGTCAGGGTCTGACCCGCCACCGCCAGCCAGCGCAGCATGACCAGTGTGCGCAGGCGCAGACGCCCGAACACCGGCGTCAGGTGCGCATCACTGCCATACGGGTCCCAATCGGCATCTAGCATTGGCTGGCTCCGGTCATGCAGCGAAGTCGATGGACAGGCGGATCGAGCCGTCCTAGCTTCGCATCTGCAGCAAATTACATCCGGGGCGGCATAACATGCTTTGTCCGCCTTCGGATAGTTGATGGAGCGCAAATGCAACGAGCCTGGATCTGGTTGATTATTGCCCTGCCCATGATTGTGGTGATCGGGTTCTTCACGCTGATGCTCACCGATCCGGGCCAGCGCGAGACCCGGCGTGCGCCGACGCGCACCAGCGGCGAAGCCCTTATTGGCGGTCCCTTCACCCTGATCGACCAGACCGGGCAGACTGTCACCGAGGCCGATTTCCATGGCCGCGCCATGCTGATCTATTTCGGCTATACTTATTGCCCGGATGTCTGCCCCTTCTCCTTGCAGATCATGGCCGCCGCGCTCGAACAGCTCGAACCCGAGCAGCGCGCCCGCATCCAGCCCATCCTGATCACGATCGATCCGCAGCGCGATACGGTCGACCAACTGGCGCAATATGTCGCCTCGCCGGCCTTCCCGCCTGACCTGGCCGGACTGACCGGAACACCGGAACAAATCGCCGATGTCGCCGGCGCCTACCGCGTCGCCTTCCGGCGCAGTCCCGGTGAAGACGGCCAGGATGATACCGGTGACGACTATCTGATGGATCACAGTTCCATCGTCTATCTAATGGATTTTGAAGGACGTTTCGTTGACGTCTTCTCGCATGGCTCGGACCCGCAAACGATGGCGGCCCGGTTGCAAGAATTCCTTGAGGAAGAAGGTTCATCCTCATGAGCATTGCCGGTGTCGGCAGTGCCGGTCCCAGGAGGACTCATGCTGTATAGTGTTTACGAGTTTAACCGTCTGGCCATGACGCCATGGCGCGCCGCAGCCAATGCCACCCGCCAGATGATGCAGGCACCCTGGAATCCGATCGGCGACACCTATGCCGGGCGCACCATGGCTGCCGCCGCCGATCTGTTCGAGACCATGACGCGACGCTATGTCAAACCGGAATGGAATCTGGAACCCGTCGAGATCAATGGCCACAAGGTGCCCGTCACCGAGACTGTCGTGTGGAGCCAGCCCTGGTGCAACATGCTGCACTTCGTGCGCGATCCCCAGGCGCTCAAGGCAGCCGGCGTCAAGACGGCCCAGCCCAAAGTCCTGTTCGTCGCACCGATGTCCGGCCATTACGCCACCCTGCTGCGCGGCACGGTCGAGGCCTTCCTGCCCGATCATGAGGTCTATATCACCGACTGGAAGGATGCGCGCAGCGTCCCCGTCACCGATGGCCGCTTCGACCTCGACGATTTCACCACCTATGTCCGCGCCATGTTGACCGAGCTGGGCTCGGACACGCATGTCGTCGCCGTCTGCCAACCCGGCCCGCCAACCCTGGCGGCTGTCGCGCTGATGGCCGAGGACAAGGATCCCGCCCGGCCCCTGAGCATGACCTTCATGGGCTCGCCGATCGACACTCGCCTGTCACCAACGGTTCCCAACAAGCTGGCACAGGACAAACCATTCAGCTGGTTTGCCGACAATCTCATCCATACGGTGACCATGCCCAATGCCGGTGCCATGCGCCGTGTCTATCCGGGCTTCCTGCAGCTGGCCGGCTTCGTGAACATGAATCTCGACCGCCATGTCGACGCCCACAAGGACTATTTCGCCAATATGGTGAAGGGTGATGGCGATGAAGCTGATCGTCACCGCACTTTCTATGACGAATATCTCGCCGTGATGGATCTGAGCGAGGAATTCTACCTGCAGACGATCAGCGATGTCTTCCAGGAGCACAAGCTGGCCACCGGCACGCAGGAAGTGAAGGGCCGCCTGGTCGTTCCGTCCAGCATTACCGACGTCGCCCTGCTCACTGTCGAGGGCGAGAATGACGACATTTCCGGCATCGGCCAGACCCAGGCCGCGCACACGCTTTGCTCGGAACTCTCCGACGGTCTGAAAGAAGACTGGGTGCAGCCCGATGTCGGCCATTACGGCGTCTTCAACGGCCGCCGCTTCCGCGAACAGGTCGCGCCGATGATGAAACGCTTCATGAGCGAAAAAGGTGCTGCGGCACTCAAGACACGCTGATTGACCCGGCGGCGTGACACGGTCACGCCGTCCTTAATCACGTCCGAGGCTGGCGAGGAAGGCTGCAATCGGGTCGGCAGCCGGCGCTTCGGCCTCTGCAGGCACTGCCGGCTCGCCCGTGAATGGCTCGGCCAGCTCCAGCGGCGTGCTCGACGGGTGGGCGTCCAGTCCGGTACGCGGCGCGGCGCTCATGAAAGCGCTGAAGATCCGGGCCGGTGGTCCGCCACCCGTCGCCCGGCGGGTCTGTGAATTATCATCATTGCCCGTCCAGACAACGGCGACCAGGTCGCCGGCGAAACCGGCAAACCAGGCATCGCGGAAATCATTGGTGGTGCCAGTCTTGCCGCCCACATTCAGGCCCGCGACGGCGGCCCGCCGACCCGTGCCCGAACGCACTACTGTCTGCAGGAGATCATTCATCTGCCCCAATGTGCGGGCATCCATCACCACCTCGCCGGAGGCCGGCCGGGCGGAATACAATAATTCGCCATCGCGAGTTTCGATCGAGGCGATGCCATAGGCGCGGGCGCGATAGCCCCCATTGGCGAAGGGCGCATAGGCCGAGGCCAGTTCGAGGGGCGTGACTTCATGCACGCCGAGCGCCAGCGAGCGGTCGACCCGTTGCGGGCTTTCAATCCCGAAACGCTGCGCCAGCCGGGCGACATGGCCGCGGCCGGTTTCCTCGGCAATGCGCACGGCTACCGAGTTGGACGAACGCGAAAACGCCTCGCGCAGGCTGATCGGGCCGCGATATTCATCATTGTAATTCTGCGGCGACCAGTCACCGAGCCGGATCTGGGCGTCATCGCGGATATCCTCCGGCGTCAGCCCGGCCTCAAAGGCTGAAGCATAGACAAAGGCCTTGAAGGCCGATCCGGGCTGCCGCCGGGCCAGCACGGCGCGATTGAATTGCGAGGTCGCATAATTGCGCCCCCCGACCATCGCCCGCACAGAGCCATCATGCGCCAACGCCACCAGGGCGGCCTCGCCGGCCCCCGACGCCATCTCGGGATCGTCCATAATGCCGGATACGGCAAGCTCGGCGGCGCGCTGGGCGCGGACATCGAGCGTGGTGCGCACGATGAGATCGCCATGATCGCCCGGGACGAGCATGCGGACCTGCTGGGCAACCCAGTCGATGAAATATTGGGCGCCCGGGCTGGAGGCCCCGCGCGAGACGCGGATCGGGGTTTCCGCCGCATCAATGCGTTCCTGCTCGGTGATACGCCCGGTCTGGGCCATCAGATCAAGCACTACCGTCGCGCGCGCGGCTGCACGCTGGGCATCATTGACGGGGCTGTAGCGCGAAGGCGCCTTGAGCAGACCGGCCAGCAGCGCCGCCTCACCGAGATTGAGCTCGCTGGCCGTTTTGCCGAAATAGCGCGTCGCCGCCGCTTCAATGCCCCAGGCACCGCCGCCGAAATAGACCCGGTTGAGATAGAGTTCGAGAATTTCGTCCTTGGTGAACTGGCTCTCCAGCCAGAAAGCCAGCATCACTTCCTGCACCTTGCGCCGGACGGTGCGTTCCGAGGTCAGAAACAGGTTTTTCGCCAGCTGCTGGGTCAGGGTCGAACCGCCCTGGACAACCCGACCGGCGCGGATATTGGCCAGCAGGGCGCGTCCCGTACCGATCAGGTCAATGCCGAAATGGCTGTAGAAGCGGCGATCCTCGACCGCCATCACCGCATCGGTAACGTAGTGAGGCAATTCCTCGATCACCGCCAGACGGCCATGGGCCGAGCCGCGGCGGGCGATCAGACGGCCGTCATGATCGTAGAAGGCGAGGCTGGGCGCACGCTCAACCTCGATCAGACCGGACGTGTCGGGCAGTTCGCGCGCGATCGAGACGAGCCAGCCGGCCACCCCGAGACCCAGCAATAGCATCGCGCTGACGGCCAGCCGCCACAGACCACCACGCCGTCGCGATGAGCGACGCCCTGACGGCGTGCGCGACGGCCCCGGCCCGGGCCGGTTGGTGCGCGTCGCCTCAAGCGGTGTGGCAGGCCTGCGGGCCATGTGGTGTCCTTGGAAAGCTCTCGAAGCCTTCATCTGCAGGAATTGGAGTTAATTCCCGATGAAGAACAGCGCTTGCAGACTTGCTACCAAAGCCTTGGCGCGCCAACATGGCCACAAAGGGGATTTGTCATGTCCATCAAGCGTTCCGTTGCCATTCTGGCCCTGATCCTGGGCTCATTGAGCCTGTCCGGCTGTATCGGCCTGTATGAAGGCGCCGATTCGGTCTGCCCTGGCGGCGACCCGAATGCCGATAACTGGCCCTATTGCGGCGCTGCCCAGCCGGGCGGGTCGCAACCACGCTATCTCGACAAACCCTATAGCGGCGACTGATCAGGCGCTGTCCGCGCCAGGCTCCACCACCGCATCAGACCCGGTCGCGGTCTCGGGCGCCGTGGTTATTGCCGCAGCCTTGCGCGCGAAGCGGATCAGGACCGTCTCGGCTGCATCGGGGAGTTTGGTATTATCCCCCAACAGGGAGACACGGCCATTCGGCCGCCGTGCAAGAATGAAGTCGGCATCATCACCGGCATCTTCAAGGCATTGCTCGAGCGAATACTCCTCGGTCAACCGCGTCGCCTTGAAGCGCCAGCCACCCCACCAGTCGCGGGCCAGGCTGTCATAGCCGCGGCCGCGGCGGATCAATGTCCGGCCGCGCGCGGTGAACGCAATCGCTTGCGGGTCATCATCAGCCCTCGCCGACTCAGCCGGGCCATCGAAGCCGGAGAGCTGGAAGACATGACTGCGGCCCAGCTCCGGCGCGTATTCAATGCAGACCAGGGCATTATAGGCGTCATTCGGGGTCACGGCGAGCAGGCTGGAAAAGCGCGAGGGCTCGAGCCGCCAATCGGCTGTCTCCGAGAGAACTTCACCATAATAGACATCATGTCCGGCCAGCCGTGCCGCACGCAGACGCCGCCAGCTGGTATCGGCAATAGTGACCGGCACCTCCGCCTTCTTCAGTGCATCGGCCAGGCCGAGACTCCAGGGATTGGCCCCGACGATCAAAAGCCGGTCCGGACCCGTTTCAGACAATCCAAGCCAGCGTGACAACGGTGCGACGGCAAAGCCGCAGCCGAAGACGCTGGCAAATACGGCGAGAAATACCAAGGGCGCGAGTACGGTCGCATCTTCCCTGCCCGACTGCATCAAGCTCACGGACAAGTGCCCAGCCGTCGCAGCGGCCACGACGCCGCGAGGCCCGATCAGGCCAATAAAGCTGGCCTCGGCAACGGTCAGTCCCGAGCCGAGCGTCGCCAGGAAGACAGCCACCGGGCGCACGACCAGGATAATCGCCGCGACGGCCGCAAAATGCTGCCAGCCGAGCGAGCCCAGCGCTGCCGGCGTCAGCGAGGCTGCGAGCACGACGAAGACACTGGCCACCAGGATGGAGGCAATGCCTTCCTTGAAGCGGCGCATTTCCTCGATGGAAGCGAGACGGGAATTGGCAACGACCAGGCCGAACACGGTCACGGCGACAAGGCCGGTCTCGGCCGCGAGCTTGTCGGCCAGCGCGTAGCAGACCAGGACAGCGGCAAGCACGAGCGGCGCCTTCATCGGTTCAGGCACCCAGCCGCGGCGGAAGGCGTGCGACAGGGAGATGCCCGAGACGAAACCCAGCAGGGCGCCAATCGCGATTCCGAAGGACAGGGCGAGAGCGGCCGAGCCGACGCTGTGGCCGAGCTGGGTCTGATGGATGGCTTCGAACACGAAAACGGCCGCAAGGGCACCGATTGGATCGTTGACAATGCCTTCCCATTTCATCACCGAGGCGATGCGAGGCGGCAGTTTCGCCTGCCGCAGCAAGGGAAGGACCACGGTCGGGCCGGTAATGGTCAGCAGTGCCCCGATCATCGCGGCAACGTCCCAGGCCAGACCTCCAATGAAGTGCAAGGCCAGCGTGGCCAGGCCCCAGCCCAGGGGAAAGGCCAGAACCACCATGCGGCGAACTGCGGTTGATGTATCGCGCAGTTCGCGGAAATTGAGGGTGATCCCGCCTTCGAACAGGATGATCGCCACGGCCAGCGCAATCATCGGCCGCAAGTAATCACCGAAGCTCTCATCCGGTGTCAGCAGAGGATGGCCCAGCGCCACGGCAGCAATCGGACCGAGCAAAAGCCCCGCCCCCATCATCAGCACGATCGAAGGCACGCGCAGGCGCCAGGCGAGCCATTGGGCGGCGACACCTGAACCGGTGATGATCGCGATGGTCAGGGGGAGGTCAGAAGCAGCGTCTATCATGAGGCATCTGATAACGCGTTTTTCGAAGCCCGTCGCCTGTCAGACGCGCACAAACGCAGGGAGGTAGAAATGGAAGCCTTGTCTTATGAAATCCAGATGGCCCTGGTCTCATTCTGCGCTGCGACGCTGATCGGCGGTCCGGTCGCGCTGATCGGCGCCGGCCGCGTGCTGGGACTGGCGCGCGCGACGTTCGGTTTTGCACTGCGCCGTCAGCTCACCACCACGCTGGGCCTGTCAGCGCTCGGTTGTCTGGGTGCGGTTGGTGCCGGCATGGTGCCGGCTCCGGAGATGGTTTCCATGGCCTGGTTGACCGGCCTCTTCCACTAGGGTGCCGCCCGCCGCTAGACAACCGGGCCGGAATCGCCATTGGGGCTGTGCAGGAAATCGAACCCGATCGAGCGGCCGCCATATTCGCCATTCTCATACAGATCGGCCTGTTGCACGAACCAGGCGGTCAGATGGCCGTACAGCAGATCGAATAATTGCTTCAATTGTTCGGGCGAGGCCGGGAGCGTCAGCGAGAACTGACCACCATTCTGGATCGTTATCTCCATTTCCGGGCCCATCTTGGCGCAGCTCAGCACCAGGCGCAGCCAGTCGCCGGTCCGCGAAACCCGCACCGCGAGGCCGAAACTGATCGGGTCCAGGGGCAGGAAACCGGTCCCGGAGACCGAAAACGCACCGCTCTGATAGGGTTGCGGCGACCATGCGCCCTCGGGCGGCACGAGATAGACACAGACCTTCTCTCCGCCCGACAGATAGCGGCAAAAGCCCGCCTGGACATTCTCGGCCACATTGCGGACCTGGGCATAATTATCCAGGCTGGCACGGCCATATCGCTCGGCGGCGTCGGCCAGGATGTCAAAGGGTTTCGGTTCGGTCATTTCGCTCTCCCGCAATCAGTACAGGCAGGCTAGTGTGTTGCGGCGAAAAACGGGAGAGGCGAATGCGGTACTCAATCTGGGCTCTGGCGATTTCAGCCGGCTTGGCGGCCTGTGCGGCGCCCGATGCCCCCGGCACCCATGTCTGGCATACGCTTTCGGGTGAGCCGCCACTGGTGATCGCGCATCGCGGCGCCAATGGCGAACTGCCCGAACACACGATCGAGGCCTACACGCTGGCCATCGAGCAGGGCGCCGACATTATCGAGCCCGATCTCGTCCTGACCTCCGACGGCGTGTTTGTCGTGCGCCATGACCGCTATCTCGCTGACAGTACCGATATCGCCGATCACCCGGAATTTGCCGATCGCCGCCGGGTGGAGGGCGGACGCGATGACTGGTGGGTGGATGATTTTACGCTGGCCGAGATCCGCACCCTGCGGGCGCGCCAGGTCCGCCCCGGCCGTCCGACGGAGTTTGACGGGCTCTATTTGATCCCGACCTTCGAGGAGGTGCTCGATCTGGCCGCCGCCCATGGCGTCGCCACCGAACCCGAGGTCAAATCACCCTCGCAATTCATCGCGGCCGGGCTCGACCCGCTGCCGGAACTGGTGCGAATTCTGCGCTTGCGCGGGCTCGACACGGCCGACGCACCCATCGCGATCCAGTGTTTCGAGCCGGATTTCCTGGCGCGGCTGAATGGCGAGATCGATACGCCGCTGCTGATGCTGGTCTTCCAGATGCAGGAATTGGAGCCGGACCTTGATCCGCTGATCCCGACTGTAGCGCTGGAGGACATGATCGCCTTCGCCGACGGCGTCGGACCCTATAAGGCCCTGCTGGTCGACAGTGAGGGAATGGATACCGGCTTCATCGCCCGCGCACACGCGCTGGGTCTGCCGGTCCATCCATGGACCTTCCGCGATGATGATCCGGTCGGTGACGGGGCTGATATCGAGACCGAGCTGCGCCGGATCTATGATCTGGGCGCCGATGCGGTGTTTACCGATTTCCCGGCGACCGCCGTGCGGGTGCGCGATGCGATGGCCGCCGAATAGAGCAGACAGTGCCTTGGAATCCGGAATGCAGATATGAAAATGGCGCGGGAGCCAGGCTCCCGCGCCACAGAATCTTGCGATCCTTTTTTTCAGACCTTAGTCAGCGAACTGGAGGTTCACTGCCTTAGGGCCTTTGCCGCGGCGATCCGGCTCGGTGTCGAAAGCGACTTTTTGACCATCGCTGAGACCCGGCAGACCTGACGCTTGAACGGCAGAGATGTGCACGAAGACGTCATTGCCGCCTTCATCAGGAGTAATAAAACCAAAGCCTTTGCTTTGATTGAAGAATTTGACCGTACCTGTGGCCATGATGGGGAACCTTCCCTGTATGCATGCTCCGCGTCCGGGCACAATCCATATTGTACACACCAGCGTCCCGGTGTGGGTGTTACGGACGTGAAGTCGGGGAAGGCTGAAGTCGAATGGTCCGATGAACGAGGCACCGGATAGGCGATCAGTATTCCGTCCGGCCTATGTGGCCGCCCGTTAGAAGGGGTTATACGCACACGTCCACCCATAAATCAAATGAATCCGGTGTGGCGCTCAGTGGCGCCTGCGTCATAATCAATTTTCTGAGGTGCCCCATGACGACAAATGACCGCAACCAATACCTGATGTCCGGCGTCGCGCTGGCGATATCGGCGATCGCAATGGTCTTTACCTTCCTGCAGTTACGTGCCGCCGACCGGCAATTGCAGGCCGATGTCTGGCCCTATGTTGATATCTCGATCACCCTGCAGGCGGATGTTTTCGACCTTCAATTGTCGAACAAGGGACTCGGCCCGGCTCTGATCCATGAATTCCGCCTGGTCCAGGACGGGGTGGAAGTCACGCATCCGCTTGGGCTGGTCCACCTCGCCGGACGCCCAAATACCGGACTCGCCATGCAGGTCGGCTCGGTTCCCGACTCAGTGCTCGCTGTCGGCGAGGATTTGACGGCCTTTCGCATCACCGGCGAGGGGCTGGGTCTCACCATGCGGGACACAATCGCCGGACTCGATATTGAAATCTGCTATTGCTCCATCAATGGCGCCTGCTGGAATAACTACGCCAATAACGGCTTTCGCGACCGCACACCCAGCTGCCGGACCCAAAGCATCGATCTCGACGAGGCCCTGCGCATGATCACGCCGCAAACCAGTGAGCCCGCAAGCAGCGGGACCGAAAACAGCGTGCCCGAGCATGGCGAGACCGAACATGGCGAGACTGGCGAATGACACGCCGCCGCTTCCTCGATCGCACCCACAGAAATCGCACCCGCCGCGACCAGACCGGCCAGGGCTTCAACCCCGCAGGCATGATACGTCTGGCGGGCTTCGGCGCCGCGCTCGTCATTGCCGGCGGTGTCTATGTCGGCTTCGTCCGCCAGGGCGACACGATTTATGATGGCCGGTGGGGCGTGCTGCAGCGGCTGATCACGCCACTCTTCTTCGGTGTCAATGCGCTGGAATTGCTGGTTTTGGCGATCGTCGGCCTGGTCGCCTGGCGCATCTGGCGCCGGATGCAATAGCGCAGGCCGGGGCCTGACGCGCAAAAAGCCTGATTCAAGCCTAGCCACACACGGGTCCCGGGTCTACATGCCTGCAGATCGGCATGGATCAATCTGGGCACGAAAAAGGACGACATCATGGGTGTACGGGTAGCGGTATTCGGTGCGACGGGCGCGGTCGGCAAGGAAATGCTGACCATTCTGGAAGAGCGACTGTTTCCGGCTGACGCCATTCATGTCCTCGCCAGCCGCAAATCCATGGGCAAGGAAGTCTCCTATGGCGACCGGACCCTGAAATGCGTCAATGTCGATACGTTCGATTTCTCTACCGTCGATCTGGTCCTGATGTCGGCCGGCGGCGATGTGTCGAAGGAATGGACACCGAAAATCACCAAGGCCGGCGCCATCGTCGTCGATAATTCCTCGGCCTGGCGGATGGACCCGGACGTGCCGCTGGTGGTTCCCGAAGTGAATCCCGAAGCGCTCGACGGCGTGACGAAGAAGCGCATCGTCGCCAATCCGAACTGTTCCACCATCCAGCTGATGGTCGCCCTCAAGCCGCTGCATGACCGCGCCAAAATCCTGAAGGTCAATTGCGCCACCTATCAGTCCGTCTCCGGCGCCGGCCAGGCCGGCATGGACGAGCTGTGGACCCAGACCAAGGGCATTTTCGTCAATGACCATGCCGATCCGGTCGCCTTCACCAAGCAGATCGCCTTCAATGTCATCCCGCATATCGACGTCTTCATGGAGGATGGCTCCACCAAGGAAGAGTGGAAAATGGTGATGGAGACCAAGAAGATCCTGGATCCCAAGATCAAGCTCTTCGCGACCTGCGCCCGCGTGCCGGTCTTCGTCGGCCATTCCATCGCCGCGCATATCGAGCTGGAAAATCCGCTCAGCGCCAAGGAAGCCCGCGCCCTGCTGCGCGAGAGCCCGGGCCTGATGGTGATCGACAAGCATGAGGACGGCGGCTACATGACGCCGGTCGAATCCGTCGGTGAATTCGCCACTTTCGTCAGCCGCATCCGCGAGGACCCGACCGTCGAGAACGGTCTCGCCCTGTGGATCGTCGCCGACAATCTGCGCAAGGGCGCCGCGCTCAATGCCGTGCAGATCGCCGAAGGCCTGAATAATCGCGGATTGCTGAAGCGCAGCTAGGGGCGGGGCCGACCTGCCCGTTTCTGCATCGCTGCCAATCGCAAGAAACGGCTCGCCATCGGCGGCGCAGCTGCCTATCTGCGTGGCCTGACCCTGCAGAAGGCCGCCGCCATGACCGAGCCCACACAGACTGAAATGCGCCGCGCCCTGTTTGCAGGCCTGGCCGGCTATCTGATCTGGGGTGTCTCGCCGCTATATTTCCAGCTCGTCGGCTTTGCCGATGCGCTGGAAATCGTTGCGCACCGTGTGGTCTGGTCACTGCCGATGCTGTTCGCGGCGCTGTGGTTTGCCGGCAAGCTGCGCACCGCCTTCAAGGCCATGTCCGAGCCGCGCGTCGTGCTGATCCTGCTGGCGACCTCGGTGCTGATCTCGATCAACTGGCTGGTCTTCGTTCATGCGGTCAATCACGGTCAGGTGCTGCAGGCCTCGCTGGGCTATTACATCAATCCGCTGATGAGCGTCGCCGTCGGTGTGGTCGTGCTGCGCGAACCGCTGGGGCCCTGGCGGATCGCCGCCATCGTCCTCGCGACTCTCGGCGTGCTCAACCAGATCATTGCCGTCGGCGAAGTGCCCTGGATCTCGCTGACCCTGGCGCTGTCCTTCACCGGCTATGGTTATCTGCGCAAGATCGTCACCGTCGACGGGCGCATCGGCCTGTTCTGGGAAACCGCTTTCATCACGCCCTTTGCGCTCGGCGCGATCATCTGGATGCAGTCGCAGGGGACGGGACATTTCCTGCAGGGTCCCGCCGAGGCGGGCCTGTTGATCCTGGCCGGGCTGATCACCATCGTGCCGCTGCTGCTCTATATTATCGGTGCGCGTGGGCTGCGGCTCTCGACCATGGGCCTGCTGCAATTTACCGCGCCGAGCCTGCAATTCGCCATCGGTGTGATGCGCGGCGAGCCTTTCACGGCGGCGCACCTGATCACCTTCGGCTTCATCTGGGCCGGGGTTGCGACCTTTGCCTGGAGCCAGTTGCGGCGCGAGCGGGCGGCGGTGGCGACAAGCGACTAGGGCTTCGCTAGTCTGAGGTCAAACAGGAGCTTTCATGAGCGATTTTCCCGCACCGACCCGCATCAAGACCAATGGTATCGAGCTTTCCGTGCATCTGGCCGGCCCGGAAGACGGGCAGCCGCTGCTGCTGCTCCATGGCTGGC
Organism: uncultured Maricaulis sp.; assembly: GCF_963976135.1. GTDB lineage: Bacteria > Pseudomonadota > Alphaproteobacteria > Caulobacterales > Maricaulaceae > Maricaulis. Next base: position 13,999 of record NZ_CAXBKN010000007.1, on the reverse strand, counting down.
CAGAGCTGGCTTATTCCTGGAAAAACCAGATCCCGGTCCTCGCCAGGGCCGGCTACCGGGTGATCGCGCCGGATCTGCGCGGTTTTGGCGGTTCGGACTGCCCTGAGGGCGCCGGGAAATATGATGTCGACACGCTGATGGCCGACTTCGCTGGCCTGCTCGATGCGCTCGGACACGACACAGCGGTTTTCGTCGGCCATGACTGGGGCGGTATTCTCGTCTGGCACGCGGCCATGCTGATCCCCGAGCGGGTCGCCGGCGTGATCGGCGTCAACACACCGCATTTGCCGCGCGGGGCTGAAGCGCCAACGCATTATTTCCGCGAGATCGGCGGTGAGGATCACTATATCCTGCGCTTCCAGGAGCCGGGCTATGCGGAGAGCCGGTTCGAGGGCCGCGAGGATGACTTCTTCGCCTTTATCTTCGGCAAGCCGCCGACGGCGGAACAGTTCGAGGCGCTCTATCCGGAGATCACCCATATCCCGCGCCTGTTTGAACAATTCAGCGGCCGTGACGAAGACCGCATTGTGGTCGGTCCCGAGGACCGCAAGGTCTATGCCGATGCCTATCGCAAGACCGGCTTTGGCCCAGGGATGAATCTCTACCGCAATTTCGACGCCAACTGGCAGCGCATGGGCGGGGTGGATCACCGCCTGGCAATGCCGTGCAAGCTGGTGGCCGCCGAGTGCGACTTCATGCTGCCACCCAAGCTGGCGGCCTGGATGCCGGCCCTGTGCAAGGATGTCGATATCGACATTCTCGAGGGCTGCGGTCACTGGACGATGTGGGAACAGCCCGACATGCTCAACGCCCATCTGCTGGAATGGCTGACACGGCGCTTCCCGGCCTGATCGTGGATTGCGCGGCACGCCTGCAAGTTGTCTAATCATATTTGACGTTAAAAGGGTGTACACCGTGTCCGGCTATCGCATTGAAATCAGGCCGCAGCAGCATTGCGGTATTGTCTGGCTGAACGGTCCGAACGCGATCGAAAGCCTGATGCAGAGCACGGCTGATGTCGCCGCGCATCCGGACTGGTCGGCCGATTTCGATATTATCGTCGCCATCGGCACCGATTCCGATCTCAATGATGTCACGCTCGATAAACTGGTGAGCTATCAAAAATTCATTTCGGAATGGAGCGCGCAGCACCGCAATCTACCCCCCAGCCAGGCCGCGATCGTGTGTGCGGATGAGCTCAAACGGGTGATCGTCGAGCTCTGGCTCGCGGTGAACCGGATGGCAACCGGCGTTGAAGACGGGATATTCCTGCGCGTGGACGATGCCATCGCCGCGCTCGCGCGTACCGGCGATGGCAAAGGCAACAAGAGGTTGCCTTAAGCAATCAATCATTGGAAAATGCCACTCATGGCCCAAAAAACCTGTGATATTATCGTCGATCCTGCCAAGCGGCTGGCCACACTCGACATCTTTGGCGCCGCCACCATTCCCTGTCTTATCGAGGCCTTTGGCGAACTCAGTGATCACGCGGACTGGGATCCGGATTTCGATATCATGATCCTGATCGGCGATGGCCCCGGCCTGGAGACCTTCACGCTGGAAGCCATGGAGAAATTGCAGGCTTTCATGCGGCCATGGAACGAGACCAATCGAACCGGGGCGCGGCCCCGTACAGCCTTTGTCTGCGCTGACGATCTCAAACGGGTCATTGCGGAGCTCTGGGCGGCAATGAATGGTCCGGATCACTGGCCGATCGATATCCGCGTCTTTGTGACCCGCCGGCAGGCGTCAGGCTGGCTGACGCAAGAAGCACTATAGACAGCCGTACAAGGCCTCGATCAGGCGCGTCGGGCGTGGATCCCCGGCAAGATGATGCTGCTGCCGGTTCATGACATAGGCGGCGCTCAGCCCGCGTACCGGATCGGCCATGGCGCAGGACCCACCCCAGCCGGAATGGCCGATCGCCGCCGGCTCGGGACCGTAGAAGGCCGTGTGGGTATTGCGCATCACACCAGCGCCCCAGGACAGATCGAAGGGCAGAACCTTGTCCGGTCCCGATACGCGCTCGCGGGTCAGGGCTTCCAGCGTCTCACCGGAAATGAAACGCTTGCCTTCCAGCCTGCCGCCATCGGCATAGACACTCATCAGCCGCACCAGGGCGCGCGCATTGGAATGCGCATTGGCCGCGGGGAATTCATGCATGCGCCATTGCGAAGCGCCGCGGCGGCCCGGGGAGGACCAGGGCTTGAGAAAGGCCAGTTCGCGGGCCGGCGTGACGATGCCCAGATCGGGCAATTGCCGCGGCATGGCGTGTTCAGCAACACGGTGATGTTCGTTTTCCGGCAGGCCAATATGGAAGTCGATATGGCCCGGCCCGCAGATATCCTCGCGCAGGATGGCGCCGATCGAGCGGCCGTCGGTGCGCCGCGCCAGCGCGTCGACGATGAAGCCGAAGGTCACCGGGTGATAGCCCGAACCGGTGCCAAGATCCCAGAGCGGGGTCTGGCGGGCGAGCCGGGTCTCGATCAGCGTGGCATTGAACCAGTCGGCGGCATCCATTTCCTCGGACAGGCCCGACAGGCCCGCCTGGTGTGACAGGGCCTGGGCGACGGTTATTGAGGATTTGCCGCTGGCGGCGAATTCCGGCCAGAAATCGGCAACTGGCGCGTCGTAATCAAGCAGGCCGCGATCGACCAGGCGCGCAATCACCAGCGCTGCAATGGCCTTGCCGGTTGAATAGACGGGCACCAGCGTATCGGCCTGCCAGGCGCGCGTTTTCTTGCGGTCGGCCCAACCGGCATGGATATCGACCACCAGCTCACCGCCCAGGCGGACGGCAAAACCCGCGCCAAGCTCGTCCTGGTCAGTCCAATTGGCCAGGAAGGCCTCGGCGACCGGTTCGAAACCGGGGGCGATATGGCCCGTTATCTCTGGAAATATGTCGGTCATGATGGTTCTCGGGCTAACGTGTTCCGGGTCTGGCAAGCAAGCGGCCTGCCCCTATAGGGGCTGCGCCTGGAGGGTGATCAGCGGCTTTTGCAACACACTCGCCGCCGCCACCACCGGCAATTCCAGGCTATTCCACTCATTGGCCCGCATCACCACACTGACCGTGGCGGCGGTCGCGAATTCCAGCGCATCGCGGACACTGGCGCCACGAAGCCTTGACGCCGTGAAGACAGCGGTCAGCAGATCCCCCGTGCCCTTCGGGGCGTTCGGGCTTCGGTCATGAGTCACGATCCAGGCCTCCCGGGAATCGACATAGATCACGCCGATCTGGCCGCGCCGCGGCAGGGAGGACACCAGAACCGGCCGTTCCAGCGCCCGCGCCGCCCGGACCATGGAGGCCAGGTCGGTCAGGCTGCGACCGGTCAGATAGCCCAGTTCAAACAGATTGGGGGTCACCAGATCGGCGCGGCTGACGAGCTGGTCCCTGATCCCGGCGGCGATAGCCGGGTCGACATAAAGCCCGCCGGGCGCATCGCCGAGCACCGGATCGACCACGATCGATACGCGATCCGCAAAGGCGCGCGCGCCCTCATGTTCGCGACCGGCGCGCCGCACACGGTCAATCGTGTCAGCGGCGATGGACACCTGGCCAGCTTCGCCGAAATAGCCTGTCAGCACGATGTCGGTGAGCGAGAACAGGCCCTGCTCGCCGATGGCGCCGATCATCGAGCTGAATACATTATTCCCGGTAATGCCGCCGCCGGGCGGGCCCCAGCCGGGATGGCGGCCATAATTCACGGTCGGCACCAGCATGGTGTCGATCCCGGTCAGATTGAACACCGCCCGCGACATGCTGCCACCGACCATGGAGGCGGCAACATGGCTGGAAAGAAGGAGGGCCATCGGCATGGCTCCATGCTATATCGCTTTCCCAGACATTCGAAAGTCCGAGATGAAGCGCCTGATCCGATCCGCCCTGTTTGTTCCCGCCAATAACGCACGTGCGATCGAAAAGGCGGCGAATCTCGGCGCCGACATGCTGGTGCTCGACCTGGAGGATGCCGTCGGCCCGGACGACAAGGATGCCGCGCGCGAGATCGTCGCCGGGGCGCTCTCGCTGTGGCAATCATCCGGGGCGTTGCGGGCCGTGCGGGTCAATGGCGCCAACACCGCCTGGGGCGCGGCCGATCTGCGCGCGGCAAGCCAGGCCGAGGCCGTCATCCTGCCCAAGGTCGAACAGGTCGGCGATCTGCATGCGGCGCGCTCGACGCTCAATGCCCATGGCTCGTCCGTGCCGCTCTGGGCGATGATCGAGACCCCGCGCGGCGTGCTCCATGCCGCCGCCATTGCCGGCGCGACCGGCACCGGCCTTGGCGGGCTGATGGCCGGGGTCAATGATCTGGCGCGGGCATTGCGCTGCGCTCCCGATCAGGACCGCATGGCCCTGCTGCCGCACCTGGCCCAGATACTGTGCGCGGCCCGCGCCAGTGGCCTCTACGCGCTCGACGGCGTCTATAATCAGTTTCGCGACCAGGACGGCTTTTTGCGTGAAGCACGGCAAGGCCGCGCGCTCGGCTTCGACGGCAAGACGCTGATCCACCCCGGCCAGATCGAGCCGGCGCATCAATGCTTCCAGCCCAGCCCGGCTGAACTGGAACGGGCGGCCCAGATCGTCGCCGCCTTCACCGACCCGGCCCATGCCGGCAAGGGTGTGATCAATCTCGATGGCGATATGGTCGAGCGCCTCCACCTGGAAGCGGCGCGGGCGCTGTTATCGGCCGGCAGCGGCAACGACCCCTGAGATTGCGGCAAACCTAACCAAAAGCAGGTTTGGACTTTTACAAATGAGGCCGGAAAGGCTTTCATTGGCGGAACTGAGGAAATTTACATGACCGATTCGACTATCATCTGGCACAATCCGCGGTGCTCTAAATCCCGTCAGACCCTGGCATTGCTGGAAGCCCGCGGCGGCACGCTGACAATCCGCAATTACATGGAAGACAAGCCATCCGTGGCAGAACTGAAAGACGTGATGAAAAAGCTCGGCTTCACATCGGCGCATGAATGGCTGCGCAAGAATGAGCCCGATTATCGCGATCTCAGCCTGAAGGCGAGCGAGGACGAGGCCGCCATCATCAAGGCCATGTCGACCCATCCCAAACTGATCGAGCGCCCGGTCGTGATCCACGGAAAACGCGCCATGATCGGCCGCCCGCCAGAACAGGTTCTGGAGCTCTTCTAGGCAATCCTGCGGCGCCGGCCTGCCGGGGCAGGCACGGGCGACCCCCGATAAGCCGGCCGCCCGATAATTTATGCATTGCCCTGACGGGCAGGTCTGGCCAGTACACGCTCTCCGCAAATCAAAAGTGTCCGGAGAGATCATGCGTATTGCCGTCGTCGATGACGATCCGATTGAATTGATGCTGCTTCGCGAGCTTTCGACAAGCTTTGACGATTCGCTCGAATTCGAGGGCCATACCTCTGTGCGCGGCTTTATTGAATCGAAACCGGAACAATATGATCTGGTGTTTCTGGACCGCCGTATTCCGCCCCATGACGAGTATCGCGAGACCCTGCCCATGCTGGCTTCGGCCGGGTATGAGGGACGTGTTGTGCTCATGACGGCGCATGATACGGGCGTCAAGAACAGCGATTACCGTTTCGAGCTTGTCGGCCCGGTGAACAAGATCGACCTGCTTGAGCCGGAGACGCTGAAAGCCTTGATACACAAAGCCTGAGCCGGGCCACCCGGGACTGGCCGGCCTATTCGGGGGTGATCAGCAGGCCGCGAATGACCTCGCCCAGCTGACGCGCCTCCTCGGCCCGCGCTGAGCCCCGGCGCCAGGCAATGCCGATCTCGCGCCCGATGACAGGCGGGTCGAAGGGCCGGACCGTCAGATCCAGCTGGTCCACCAGACCGGCCTCGACGGCCATGCGTGGCAAGAGCGTGGCTCCCAGCCCGGCCTTCACCATCTGGACCAGCGTATGCAGGCTGGTCGCAGCAAAGTCGGAGCGCACCACGCCGGCCGAACAGGCCGCCAATGCATGATCACGCAGGCAATGCCCGTCCTCGAGGAGGAGCAGGGGCTCACCGGCCAGATCGGACGAGGTCAGCGTTGGCTGCTGCGCCAGCGGATGGGTGGATTCACAACAGAACAGGAATTCATCGGCCCCGAGGACATGCGTTTCGATCATCGGCGCCTCGAAGGGTAGAGCGACCAGCGCGGCATCGAGGCGGCGTTCGAGCAGCGCATCGTAGAGGCGCTGGGTCAGGTCCTCTCGCAGATAGAGTTTGAGCTTGGGAAATTGATCCCGCACCGTTGGCAGGACGCGGGGCAGGAGGAAGGGGGCGATGGTCGGGATGACCCCGAGCCGGAGCGGTCCGCACAGGGGCTCGCCCGCAGCCTGGGCCGCGATCACCAGATCCTCTGCCTCGGTCATGACCCGCCGGGCCCGGGCAAGGGCGGCTTCGCCCGCCGGGGTCAATGTGGCGCCGCGCGCACCGCGCTCGACCAGGATGACCCCCAGGATTGCCTCGAGCTCCTTGATCGCCGCACTCAGCGTCGGCTGGGTGACAAAGACGGCGTCAGCGGCGCGGGAGAAACTGCCATGTTCGGCGAGAGCCAGCAGGAATTGAAGTTGGCGCAGGGTGGGGAGCTGGGACATGTATTGAAAATACCTATGGACCTGCAAAAGATAATCCATTGGCCTTATATTAGCGTCAAGGGCAATGGGGCGTGGCTATCTGACGCCGGCGCTTTTGACCGGCCGTTTCAATTGGAGATTTACATGTTGGGCATTGGCGAAAAACTCGCAGATTTCGAAATCACTGGCGTGAAGCCCGGTTTCAACGCGCATGAAGAAAATGGCGAGTCGGCCTTTGAGAACATCACCCAGGAAAGCTTTGCCGGCAAATGGAAGGTGATCTTCTTCTACCCCAAGGATTTCACCTTCGTCTGCCCGACCGAGATCGTCGCCTTCGCCAAGCTCAATGGCGATTTCGAGGATCGCGACGCCGTGCTGATGGGCGGTTCGTCCGACAATGAATTCTGCAAGCTGGCCTGGCGCCGCGAGCACCCGGACCTCGACAAGCTTCCGATGTGGCAGTTTGCCGACACGACCGGCTCGCTGATCGATTCGCTCGGCATCCGCTCGGACGCCGGCGTCGCCTATCGCGCCACCTTCGTGGTCGATCCGGACAATGTCATCCAGCATGTCTATGTCACCAATCTCAATGTTGGCCGTAATCCGGAAGACACGCTGCGTGTCCTCGACGCGCTGCAGACCGACGAGCTGTGCCCGTGCAACCGTCCTGTCGGCGGCGACACGCTTTAATCTGACACTCAGGCTGCGCTTTTCCCCCCGGAGCGCCGCCTGTGAAACCCCGGTCCCGTCACACCGAGCGGCGGGACCGGGGTTTTTTCAGACCTCGACTTTGCAATTAAGACTTATTCGCTTTGGAGATCATGATGAGCCTCGAAGACCTCAAGAACGCCCTGCCTGACTATGCCAAGGATCTGAAACTCAACCTCTCCTCCCTGGCACGCGAGAGTGATCTCGACGATCAGAAGAAGTGGGGCAGCTTTCTCGCCACCGCCTATGCCGTCGGTGAACCGACCGTGCTGCGCGCCATACGCGCCGAGTTCGAAGGCCAGATGGACCCGGCCGCAGCCACCGCCGCCAAGGCAGCCGCTGCGATCATGGCCATGAATAATGTCTATTACCGCTTCATCCACCTGTCCAAGAACAAGGAATACGGCACCTTGCCCGCCCGCCTGCGGATGAATTTGCTCGCCAATCCCGGCGTCGACAAGGCCGATTTCGAATTATGGTCGCTGGCGGTTTCAGCCGTGAATGGCTGCGGCCTCTGCATCGACAGCCATGAAGCGGAGTTGCGCAAACACGGCCTGACGAGCGTTCAGATCCAGGCCGCCGTCCGCATCGCTGCCGTGGTTAATGCCGCGGCCCAGGTCTTGGCTGCAGAAAACGCCGTTTAGGCATTTTTAACACCTTCGCCACATTTCGATATGCTGTAGAAAACTCACGAAAACCCCACTCTTTAGTACGTTTTTCGTGAGTTTTCCACAGGCCTTGCAATTCCGTATAAGCTCCGTATAATGAGCTTATGTCCATGATTGATCATACCCTCGACCATCTGCCCAAGCGCACCAATCCCGAGAGCCATGCGCTCCGGGGCGGTCGGACATGGTTTTCCAATCGGACGATTTCCCGAGCGCGGCATTTTGCCGACCTGTCCTGGACCTGGCTTCTCGTACGGCTGGCCATATCAGTGGCGCTTGTGGCGAGCGGGCAATTGCTGCTGAGCGGCGATCTGGCAGGCGTGGCCAATCTGCTTGGTGGCGTCGGGCTGGTCTATTCGGCCCACCGCATCCTGTCGAAACTGACGCTCGGCTTCGAACGCAACTGACCGGCGATTGACCGCCCCCGGCGGCGTGCCGCGCATCCCGGCCAAAGCCTCCCCTTCTACCTCAGACAATTGACCGATCCGTCACAGGCACTAGTGTGCGATCAGGGACATTCCGGCGACGCCTGATGGCGCGCCTCGGGGAGGGTATTTCATGGGCTGGTGGTTCGGGATCAAACTCTGGCAGCGCGTTCTGCTCGCTCTCGTCGCGGGCGTTGCCTTCGGGCTGACAATGTCACAGCTGATGGGGCAGGAGGCCGCAACACAGTGGATCTCCACATGGATTCACCCCGTCGGCACCGCCTTCATCCGTCTGATCCAGATGCTGATCGTGCCGCTCATCTTCACCACGCTGGTCTCTGGTGTGGTTGCGATGGGCAAGCCCTCCAAACTTGGCACACTGGGGCTGAAAACGATCGGCCTCTATCTCGTCACCACCATGTTCGCCAATATTATCGGGCTGACCTTCGGCACGATCTTCCAGCCCGGCCGCGGCGCGAATCTCGGCGATGTTGTCCCCGTGCCAGTTTCAACCGACGCGCCATCGATTATTGACCGCCTGCTGGAAATCATTCCGACCAACCCGATCGCGGCGCTCGCGGACGGCAATGTCCTGGCGATCATTTTCTTCTCCATCTTCGTCGGTGTCGCCATTCTGGCGACCGGCAAAGCGGGCAAGCCGGTTGGTGACCTGTTCAATTCCGCGTCCGAAGTCGTGTTGAAAATCACCCATTATGTGATGGAGGTCGCGCCTTACGGCGTTTTCGCCCTCGTCTCCTACACCGCCGCCAGCCAGGGCCTGGAATCACTGCAATCCGTGCTGATCCTGATTGTCGCGGTCTATCTCGGCCTGATCACCCACGCGCTCATCACCTATGGCGTCCTGATCCGGTTTATTCTCAATCTTCCACTGGCCCGCTTCTTCCGCGGCCTGACCGATCCGATCGCCGTCGCCTTCTCGACCGCATCATCCTCGGCAACCCTTCCGGTCACAATCGCTGCGGCGGAAGACAATCTGGGGATCAGGAAGTCAGTCGCCGGGTCTGTCCTGCCACTCGGCGCCACCATCAATATGGATGGCACGGCGCTCTATCTCGGCATTCTGGCGCTGTTTACCGCCCAGGCCTTCGGCTATGACCTGACCTTCATGAATTACGTGATGATCGCGATCACCGCCGCCGTCGTCTCGATTGGCGCCGCCGGCATTCCCTCGGCCTCGCTCTTCCTGCTCGCCATCGTCCTGCAGACCTTCGACGTCTCGCCGGAGCATATCGCCATCATCGTCGGCTTCATCCTGCCGGCTGACCGCATCATGGACATGGCCCGCACGGCCGTGAACGTGACCGGCGATGCGGCCGTCGCAACCGCCGTGGCCAAATGGGAGGGCGAACTCGACGAGGATGTGTTCCGGGCGCCGGCCAAGGTCTGATCGGCACGGGGAAATCGCGATGACTGCCCGCTAACGCCCGAGGCCGGTCTCCAGCCGGGGAATTTTTTCGCATCCCGGTGATCCGCCCTGAACCCGGCAGCGTACCCTCCCTGCGTCCCAAGGCAGGAGAAGTCGTTTGCCCTCAATCTCGCGCCTCCTCCTGCTTGTCCCAACGCTGGTTCTGACCGCCCTGATCATCTGGGCGGTCAGGGCTGGGGATTTCGGCGCCGCCGGTGACTGGCTGACTGGCCAGCCCTGGGGCATCGTCACCCTCTCCGACCTGTATTTCGGCTTTGCGCTGAGCGCGCTGGTGATCGGTGCAACAGAACGGCGCTGGCTGCCGGCCCTGTTCTGGATCCTGCCGGTTTTCGTGCTCGGCAATGTCTGGACCGGCCTGTGGTTTGTCTGGCGCTGGCCGGAATTGCTCGGAAGGCTGCGTCCAGCCCCTGCCGATGCGGGCGAACAGGCCCGCTCGGGCTGACCCGCCCGGAACCACCAGACGTGCGGCGTGTCCAGGATCACGCCCCGATCGGGCCAATCGGCCTATGAAGTCGCCCCCGAGCACGTCAACAAATACGGCGAAAGGTCCAATTTGAACCTTTTTGGGGACAAAGTTTCAGCCAATTTGGGGCCATTATCATTCATTAACGGACTCAGGTTCGAATTCCATCAGCCGATATGTCGTGGGGACCGGTATGAGCAGGACAGCAAGACACAGCGGATCATTGATCAAGTCGGCCATGCTGTGGCTGACCGTCGCCGTGATGCTGGCCTCGGTCTATGGCGCCGTTCTCGCTGCCGCACCGGATCCGCGCCCGCGTAACCTGTTCGCGGATACTCAGCCGGCCCCGATGATCACCGCGAGCAATGAGTTTGCCGGCGAGAATGCCGACCGCTAGGGCAGTAGAGCCCGGTCTTTCCCTCACACAGCTTGACTCTGCGCCCGCCCGCGCGTAAACGCCGCCACTTATCACGCAAGCCTTACCGCTTGTCTTACCTGCACATCCGCCCCGGCTTTCGGGATACGGGGGAGGCAGGCGAGATCCCCGCCCGGCGAAGTTTTCGCTCAGCGGGGTCGCGATGCTTTGCGCTTCTTGCGCGGAAATATTGGAAACAGGCAGGACAACGAACATATGTTCGACACACTGACAGACAGGCTTGGCGGTATATTCGACACCCTCACCGGGCGCGGCGCGCTGTCGGAGAAGGATGTCGATGCGGCCCTGCGCGAAATTCGCGTGGCCCTGCTGGAAGCCGATGTCGCCCTGCCGGTCGTCAAATCCGTCACCAAACAGATCCGCGAACGTGCGATCGGCGAGGATGTCATCCGTGCCGTCGCGCCCGGCCAGCAAGTCATCAAGATCGTCCATGACGCACTCGTCGACCTGCTCGGCGGCGATGGCGCTCCGGAAGGCCTCTATCTCGAGGGCGAGCCGCCAATCGCCATTCTTATGGCCGGTCTCCAGGGCTCGGGTAAAACCACCACGGCAGCCAAGCTCGCCAAGCGCATCACCGAGAGCCACAAGAAAAAAGTCCTGCTCGCCTCGCTCGATACGCGCCGCCCGGCCGCGATGGAGCAATTGCAGCAGCTCGCAAACCAGATCAATGTCGCCTTCCTGCCGATCGTGCCGGGCCAGAAAGCCGTCGACATCGCCAAGCGCGCCATGAGCGCCGGCCGGCTGCAGGGCTTCGACGTCGTCATCCTCGACACCGCCGGCCGCACTTCGATCGATGAGGAGATGATGGGCGAGGCGAAAGCCATTGCCGATATCACCCATCCGCATGAAACCCTGCTGGTCGCCGATGCGCTGACCGGCCAGGACGCCGTCAACACGGCCGCCAAATTCCACGAACGCCTGCCGCTGACCGGCCTGGTGCTGACCCGGATGGACGGTGATGGGCGCGGCGGTGCAGCGCTGTCGATGCGCCATGTCACCGGCCTGCCGATCAAATTCCTCGGCGTGTCCGAAAAGCCCGACGGGCTCGACGCCTTTGATGCCCGCCGCGTCGCCGGCCGCATTCTCGGCCGCGGCGATATCGTCTCGCTGGTCGAGAAGGCCAGCCAGGATATCGACCAGGCGCAAGCCGAACGCATGGCCAAGAAAATGGCCAAGGGCAAGTTCGACCTCGATGATCTGCGCGAACAATTCAGCCAGCTCAAGAAAATGGGCGGGCTCGGCTCAATCATGGGCATGCTGCCGGGCATGAACAAGGCCGCCAAGGCCCAGGCCGCGGCCTCGGGCATGGATGACAAGATGCTGACCCGTCAGGAAGCCATCATCCTGTCGATGACCAAGCAGGAACGCGCCAAGCCTGAGATTCTCAAGGCCAGCCGCAAGAAGCGCATCGCCGCCGGCTCCGGTGTCGATGTCGCCGACGTCAACAAGCTGATCAAGATGCACCGGCAAATGGCCGACATGATGAAGAAGGCCTCCAGGGGTGGCCGCGGCGGTCTCGCCGGCATGATGGGCGGTATGGGCGGCGGCAACATGCCCAAGGGCATGGGCGGCCCGATGGGCGGCCAGCAGCCCTCGCTCGGCCAGATCCCGAAAGATTTCCCGGGTCTTGGATCGTCCAAACCCGCTTCACCATCCGGCCTGCCCGGTCTGGGCGGTGCCCCGCTCGGACCTGATGGTCTGCCAATCGGCTTGCCGAAGAAATAGCCCCAAGTTTTTCACCAGACATGAACCCGAAGGACCCGAATAATGTCTCTTAAAATCCGACTGACCCGTGGTGGTACCAAGAAGCGCCCTTATTACCGTATCGTCGTTGCCGACGCCCGCGCCCCGCGCGATGGCCGTTTCATCGAAAAGATCGGCTCCTATAACCCGATGCTGCCGAAAGACGCCCAGCGCGTCGTGCTCGACCTGGAAAAGGCCAAGGCCTGGATCGCCAAGGGCGCCCAGCCAACCGATCGCGTCGGCCGTTTCATCCATGACGCTGATGCCAGCGCCTGGGCCTGGACAGCCGGCTCCAACCCGAAAAAGGGTGAGCCAGGCCAGAAAGCCAAGGAATTGGCCACTGAAAAGGCCGAGAAGGAAGAAGCTCGCAAGACTGCGATCGCTGAAGCCAAGGCTGCCAAGGAAGCACCGGCTGCTGAAGAGGCACCGGCCGAAGAAGCGCCTGCTGCTGAAGCTGAAGCCGAAGCGCCAGCTGAAGAATAGTCCGGACAGGCTTCGCCTTTTCGTACGACAGACCGTCCTTCCCGTCCCCGCCCGGCCCTGTGCCGGTCGGGGATCCGGGTGGCGGCGTGAAAGACCCGTATCATGACCGCCAAACCCGCCGCCGATCTCGTTTTCGTTGCCGCCATCGCGGCGGCCCATGGCGTGCGCGGCGAATGCAAGGTCAAGAGTTTCACCGGCGATCCGGAAGCCGCCTTCAGCTATGGCCCCTTCCTCGATGCCGCCGGCAAGGAAATCCTGCGCGCCAAACGCTGGCGTCCGGTCAAGGATGGCTGGGTCGTCGCCTTCGAGCAGGAATTGAGCCGCGAAGACGCTCAGGCGCTGCGCGGCACGCAGCTTTTCGTCCCGCGCTCCGCCCTGCCCGAGCTGGACGATGAGGAATACTACCATTCCGACCTGATCGGCCTGACGGTCCAGGGCCTCGACGGCTCACCCATGGGCAAGCTCAAGGCCGTGCATGATTTCGGTTCCGGCGATCTGCTGGAAATCACCGCCACGCCCGGCCGCAATGGCGACTGGTTCCTCCCCTTCACCCGCGATTTCGTCCCCCATATCTCGCTGAAAGACGGTCTGATCACGATCGATCCGCCGGAAGATGTCGGTTCGAAGGAAGAGGAAGCGGGCGGGGAAGCGTCAATCTCTCAATAAATATATACATTTGTCATCCCTGACGGATGCCCCGCGACTGCGGGGCGTAGATCAGGGACCCAGAACCGCCAAGGTGAGTTCATCTTGGTCCGGCTGGCCGAACGTCTCTACTCACCACAAACTAACGACCGGACGTCGGGCGTCTGGGTCCCGGATCTGCGCCCGGATCGCTGCCGCGTCCGGGCATCCGTCCGGGATGACAAAAATTGGATTGTTCGGAGTTGTGGGAGCTGTGTTTGTGAGCACTTATCCCCCACCGTCGACAATCATCCCACGTCATCCCGGCGAAGGCCGGGACCTCGACATAGCAGGCGCGGAGCCCGGTCGATCGAGGTCCTGACTTGCGTCAGGATGACGAATTTTGAGTGATGTTATCCCCGCCCCCCAAACCTGCGCGCATAATCA
>NZ_CAXBKN010000006.1:0-47086 GCF_963976135.1 uncultured Maricaulis sp. | reverse complement strand
CCGCCGGCGCTGCGGCGACGGATTTCTCCGGTCCCCGCAGCAGGATCGAGACCGACATCAGGCCGACAATCGCGACCACGATCACCGCCCCCGTCGGCAAATCGAAGGCCGCCGAGGCCAGCAGGCCGATGACATAGCCTGCGACGGCCACACCATAGGCAATGGCGAGCCCGAAGCGGTCGGGCCAGAAGCGGGCGGCCAGGGCCGGGGCGATCAGCGTCGCGAAGACGAGATAGATGCCGACCAGTTGCACGGACTGGGTCACGACCAGGGCGAACAGGGCGTAGAAGCCGAACCGGCCGATACGGTCACGCGCCAGGAACCAGACCGCCAACACGACGGCGTACATCGCCGCGACGGGCCAGAGACTGTCGATCGAGACCCAGAGGATCTGACCGACCAGCAAGTCCTTGAGATGCTCGCCGCCATGGGGATTATTGGCGAGTAGCAAGAGCTCGACACTGGCGGCGAAGACGAACAGCACACCGATCAGCGCTTCCTGCACGGACGGCCAGCGTCTCTCGGTCCAGCGTAGGAGCAAGGCGGCGAGCAAGGCGGCGGCGACCGCCGAGACCTGCACCGTCCAGCCGGCCCCGTCGAAGCCGAAGGCGGCCGCGGCCGTCACGCCGAGCCCTGCGACCTGGGCAATCGCCAGATCGATGAAGACAATGCCCCGGGCCAGCACCTGACGGCCCATCGGCACATGCGTCGAGATGACCAGGAGCCCGGCGATAAAGGCCGGGAATAACAGGCTGAGTTCCAGCGCGCCCATGCCAGCTACTCCTGTGCCGCAGCGGCCAGAAGCCGGCGCAGGGTTTCGTCATACAGGCTGAAAAGATCATCGGCCGCATCATTGCCGCCGACCGTAAAGGGCAGTTCGACGGCCGGGATGTTCAGCCGCTCGGCGATGAAATGGGTCGGTCGGTCATCCTCATAGGCGGCCCGGATCACCATCCGCGCCGGCTGGTTCTGCAGCGTGCTGACCACTTCGGCCAGATGTCCGCTCGAGGGCGGCACGCCCGGCTGGGATTCCAGCACAGCGATCCGGTCAAGGCCGAGCCAGTCTTCCAGATAGACCCAGCTTTGATGCTGGGTCACCACGGGAATGCCGCGCAGGGGGACCGCCTCGGCCTCCCAGCGCAGCAGGGCCGCATCCCAACGCTCGAGAAAATCGTCAAGCCGGGCCTGATAAACGCCCGCATTGGCCGGATCGAGCTCGATGAAGCGCTGGGCCAGGGCCCGGGCCACGAGGGCGATATTGTTCGGATTGGTCTGGATGTGCGGATTGCCCGGTGCATGGACATCGCCTTGCGAGCGATCGACTGAACTGGGCACTTCCAGCATGGTGACGACGCTGGTCGCCTCGAAATAGCCCGGCTGACCTTCGGCGATATTGCGATTGGCCGCCTGGCGCACGACTTGTGGCAACCAGCCGATCTCCAGCGTCGCGCCGGTGCAGATCAGGATATCGGCACGGCGGGCGCGGGAGATCAAGGACGGCCGTGCCTGGATATGATGGGGATCCTGGCCGCCCGTCGTGGCGGTGTAGATGTCGACATGATCGCCGCCGATTTCCTCCGACAGGGCGCCCCATTCCGGTTCGCAGGCGAAGACCCGCAGATCGGCGAAGGCCGGAACTGAAACAGACAGGCTGAGGGCAACCGCCATCGCGGCACCGGGAATGAAGTTTTTCATGATCACGGGTTCCAGTCCTCAATAGCGGTGGGCGCTGTGCGGCCCATAAATCACGGTGTATTGCAGCCGGAACTCATCATTCGCGACCGGGCCGGTTTCATCGCGGGTGAATTGCGCCCGCAAACGCCCGAACTCGCTGGTGTCGAATTCGAGCAATGCCGTCGCGGCCCAGGGGTCAATCCCGCCAGCATCAAGAACACTGCCAGCCAGGGCCGCCGGCACGCTGTCCGGGGTCAGCGCGGCATAGCGCAGACCGACACTCCAGCGGCGGCGGAATTGATATACGCCCTGGGCATACCAGCCGCTGCGATCAAGATTGATCGGAACCGCATCATATTCGCCCTCCATCGTGTCGAAGAAATACTCCCCCGACAGGGTCAGGTTCCGCTCGCTGCGATTGCCGCCCGGGGCCCATTTATAGACCAGGGACACAATGCCGAGGGTCTCGTCGCCGGTGAACAGGCTGCCATCAATATCGCGGTCATCGGAGCCGGCATTCATGTAGGAAGCCGAGGCAAGCCAGCTGGAGCTGTCGCCAATATCACCACCGGTCCGGACCCAGACCGCCTGGGTGCCCGTGCCGCCATTGGCCGCACCGCCGGCCGGGAAGCTGTCGCCCTTGTAGAGCTCGGCGCCGAACTCGACATATTGGTCGAGCGGGGCGAGCCAGCGCAGCTGCACCCCGTCATCGCCATACTGCCCACCGAGCAGGGCGCGATAGGGCAAGGGCTGGTCGGAGAAGGACCAGTTATGGCCGTGCACTTCGTTGAGATAACCAATGCCGGAGAATAGCCGGCCACCACGCAGGGTGACGCCGCCGCCCAGGGCTGTGGTCTGGATATAGGCTTCCTCGACCTCGGCCTCCCCCTCCGGGGTCAGGGCAAAGGTCAGATTGCCATACAGCGACGGGTCGATATTCGCGGTCAGGACGATCTCGGACTCACCGAGATTGAAACCGCGCTCCGGACGCCCGGCTTCCTCGTCGAGGACAAAGCCCGACACGCCGGCCCCATCGGGATCCTCGCTACTGGCGGCATATTGGCCGTTCAGGACAACGGAAATGCCCGGATTGAAGGCATTGTCAGCGGTCCGGCTGGCGCTGGAAACCGGCATGGCCCGGGGCGCCACTGTCGCGGCCGGCGGAATAGCGGCGACCGCCGTGCGGGCGGAATTGGCCGTCGCCTCGGCATTGGCGGCGCGGGCTTCCGCTTCGGCAAGCCGGGTTTCAAGGTCCGAAATCCGGGATTGATACTCGCTGCGCATCGCGTCGATCTCGGCGCGGATGGAGGACAGATCATCATCAGCGAAGGCCGGGCTGGCAATACTCGTGAGGCCGGCTAGCGCGGCCGCATTCAACAAATGTCTCATGGACATACTCCATCGAAAGCTGGGAAAGGCCGTCACCGCCCGGCAAGGGCGATGCGGCGGATCGGCAGTCAGGTGTGGAGTAAAAGCGGAGGGCCGCGCACCCGCCAGCCGCCATCTGGCGCCGCGCGCGCAAGGGGCTGGTGGAGAACCGCGCGTGCCACACTGGCAACCGTGAAGGCTACCGACAGGCCGGTCTGGGCCGGGGGCAGAATCGAATCTGACCCGATGGAGGAATGACAAAGCTTGCATTGCGCCGCCGGGGCCGAACTGCCCGGCAGTGGCGCATCGGAACCGGACTGTGCCGTCAGGCTGATATGGGCCGGCTCGAACTCCTGATAATGCGCATTGCGGTGCGCCATGGCCGCAGCGCCTTGCAGACTCATCAGCATGACGACAACCAGGCCAAGGCCCAGCCGCCGCCAGTCGGGCCTGAATGCCCGATTGCGATGATGATTCTGATAGGTGCGCATGGGCTTCCGGGACTCCCTCAGCGGCAGCATGTCGATGAGACGCTATAACGTCACCTTAAATTGCGGTAAGTGACGTATTGCCTCAGGCGCCTGTTGCACCCCGTTTGCCCCCCGACTGCCCCTCACCACGCGGCGCCTCCTGGCCGGCGGCGAAGCCGAGCAGGAATTGCTGCACACCCCGCCGGATATTGGCGAGGCTATAGCCGCCCTCCTGCATGATCAGCGTCCTGTATCCCTGCCGGCCGATCGCCTCGGCAATGCGGTGCATGCCGTCCGGCGTGATGAAGAAATTGCCGGTCGGGTCGCCCTTCATGATGTCGACGCCGAGGCTGACGACCAGATAGTCCGGCGCGAACGCCCTGATGCGTCTCAGCGCACGGCCGAGCACGGTGAGATAGCCGGCATCATCGACGCCGGGCCGGATCGGATAATTGCGGTTGAAACCAAGCCCCGCATCGCGGCCGCGCTCATCCTCGAAACCGGCGAAAAAGGGATAGCAATCCTCCGGATGGCCGTGGATCGAGACGGTGAGGACATCCTCGCGCTCGTAGAAAATGTCCTGGGTGCCATTGCCGTGGTGATGGTCGATATCGAGCACGGCGATGCGGGCCGGCTTCGCCACCTTGCCGGCGGCCTTGCCCTGGCCCGACAGATGATGCGCGGCAATCGCGGCATTGTTGAAATAGCAGAAGCCGCCAAAGGCCCGCCGCTCGGCATGATGGCCCGGCGGGCGCACCACGACATAGGCCCAGCCTGTCTTGCCGTCCTTGATGAGTTTGGCACCTGTGAGCGCTGCATCGACGGCGCGGCGCGCGGCGGGATAGACGGCCCGCGTCAGCGGCGTTGAGGTATCGATACAGAAATACCCCGCCCGCATCTCGAAATTGCGCGGCAGGCGGTCGGCCTGGCGGATCGGAAAAATCTCCGGATAGACGATGCGCCCCTCGGGAATGCGCGTCGCGGTCTCCTCGAGAAATTTCACCATGCGGTGATCATGTACCTCGAGAATATGCTCCAGCCCCCAGCGGCCGGCCGCGTGATCATTGACCGGCAGGCCCTCCAGCGCCTTGCGCACGGCGGCGACGCGGGCCGGGCGCTCATAATAGCCCTTGAAGGGCGAGTGCTCGATCGATGGCGCTTCATCGGCGGTGATCACGACATCAATCGGCCGCGCCAGAACGGGCAATCTCTTCGGCCGCAGATTGGTGTATTGCGGCGGCCGGATCCGCACCGGCTCGTCCTGGATCGAGGCCAGCAGCTCGACCAGAACCGGATCGTCGGCGGCCATCCCGTTCTTCGCCTGCATGATGCGCGAGACCACGGCTTTCAGCGTCCGGCGGTGCAGCGGTTTCTCGTCGCCCATGCCATCATAGAGCAGCATATTGGCGTCACCGAGATTGGACCGGGTGACGAAGCGCTCATAGCCGGTGCCCTGCACCGGCCGCGCACCGAGGCGTTCATAAAAAGCCATGCGGCGGCGGCCATCGGCGAGGAGTTCGTGCTCATTGAGCAAGTCGGCCTCATCCGGCAGGCTGTCGAGGAAAAGCCGCTTTGAGCCGCGCTTGCGCTGATCCTCGCGCGTCATCTCGTAGAGCGCCCCGCCAATCCCGCGCGAGGCGCGCGCCGGATCGCTGGCGATATAGTCGAGATAAGACGCCTTGATATCGGCAAAAAAGAATGTGACGGAGAAGCCGAGCACCTTGCCGGCCTTCGTGGCGCACAGCAGAATGACCTCGCAATCGGGCGGGTATTCTCCGGCGGAGTAATGGGCAATCTTGTCGATGTAACTCGAATTGAACGGGAAGGCTTTCAGGAAGACATCCTGTATCCCTTCCAGATGGCGCTGATAGTCCGGATCAATCCCCGCTATCACCCGCACGAATTTCAGCATTTTACGTGTTCCGCATCGCCAAAGGCCAGACCGATACTCAACGGCGCCCCGCAAGCGGAAACATCCCGATCGGCCTGTCGGGCAAGGTGATTTCCCCTGTGCCCGTCACTGGAGTCTCAAATCGCATGACACAAAGCAAGCCCGAAATTTCGCGCCGCTACGACCTCTTCCCCACGCCGGTCATGACCTGGGAGCATGAAACCCCCGATCTCAATGCCGCGCTGAAGCAGGCCCTGGTCGATGACCCCTTCTATCGCAGCGCCGACCAGGCCCAGAAATCCGACTCGATCAATCTGTGCGACCTCGCCGGCACCGTTCCCGCCTTCAGGCAATTGGAGACGCTGGCGCTGGCCGATCTGACCGAATATTGCCGCCAGATCGGCTGGATCGGCGAATTCGATGTCGAGATGCAGATGTTCGCCAATGTCTCGGCGGCGCGCCATTATGTGCCCTCACACAATCACGTCGCCCACATCGCCTCGGTCTATTATGTCGCCACCACTCCGACCGACAAGCCGGTTCTGGAAGCCCAGTCGGCGATGCAGAATTACTGGCAGCCGGCCGAGGGCGCGCTGATCCTGCATGATCCGCGTTTCAACGCCTCGCTGATGGGCGGCTGGCAATTCCACGCCCATGTCCATCCGCGCCCGGGCCTGATGATCATGTTCCCGGCCTTCGTCTGGCATGAGGTCGTGCCGCATTTCCAGCCGGAACCACGCCTGTCGATCGCGGTCAATTTCACCCTCACCTATCGCAATATCGACCAGGCGCAGAAGCTCACCCGGCTGACCGTCGATCCGGCCTGAACCGGCGGCCCACGCCGTCATGGATTGTCCCGCCCGACATTATGTCATAGTGTCTGCCACAATATTGATCGCAGACAGATGACGGAACGGAAAAGCCATGCGGGCGAGAACAAGCGGAATCCTGGCCGGGCTGGGCCTGATCGGCTCGGTGATGGCGGCACCGGCACTGCTGGCGCAGCCGGCTGCGGCCGGGCCGGCGGAGCGTCCGAATTTCGTCCTGGTCCTCGTCGATGACGCCGCCTTCATGGATTTCGGCATTTATGGCGGCGAAGCCCGCACCCCGGTGATCGACCGGCTGGCGCGGCGCGGCATGATCTTCTCCAATTACCATTCCTCGCCGCTATGCGCGCCGTCGCGGGCGATGCTTCTGACCGGGCTCGACAACCACCGCACCGGCCTGGCGACCATTCCCGAAGTCCTGCCACCGGAACATCGCGGCCAGCCGGGCTATGGCATGAGCCTGGAACCCGGCGTCGTCACCGTCGCCGACCGGCTGCAGGCCGCCGGCTATCGCACCTATATGACCGGCAAATGGCATCTCGGGCATGGCGAGGGCGATCTGCCGGACGCGCACGGTTTCGACCACTCCTTCGTGCTCGACGCCTCCGGCGCCGATAACTGGGAAGAAAAACCCTATATGCCCTTCTACCGGACCGCCGACTGGTTCGAGGATGGCAGGCGCGCGCATTTGCCGGACGAATTCTATTCCTCCGAATTCCTGGTCGACCGGATGATCGATTATATCGAGGCCGATGCCGGCAGCGCCGATCCCTTCTTCGCCTATCTTGCCTTCCAGGCGATTCACATCCCGATCCAGGCGCCGGCCGAATTCACCGGGAATTATCACGAGACTTACAGCCAGGGATGGGAAGCCTTGCGGCAGGCTCGCGCCAGGCGAGCGGTAGAGTTGGGGCTGGTTTCCGCGACAACATCCATCATGCCGCTGCCGGAGCGCATGCGGGCCTGGTCGGACCTGTCCGAAGCGGACCAGGCCCTGTATGCGCGCTCTATGGCGGTCAATGCCGGCATGCTCGAAGCGATGGATCACCATCTCGGACGCCTGGTCGAACACCTTGAAACAACAGGACAATTCGATAATACGGTGTTCATCGTCACCTCCGACAATGGTCCCGAGCCCAGCCATCCGGTCGGCGAACCCGGTTTCGGCACATGGATGAATTTGCACGGCTATAGTCGCGAATTGGAAAATCTAGGGGAAACAGGTAGTTACGCCTTTATCGGCCCGGAGTGGGCGATGGCCGCAGCGGCCCCGTTCAACCTGTTCAAATTCTACGCCTCGGAGGGCGGATTGCGCGTCCCCTTCCTGATCACCGGTCCGGGCATTGCCAGCGGGCAGCACAGCCAGGCTGCGGGCTATGTCACTGACGTAACACCGACAATCCTCGACCTCGCGGGCCTGTCAGAGATGACAGGTGACGTCACAGGCCGCAGCCTGCGTGCCGTCATAAGCGGTGAAGCCGATACCGCCTATACACCTGATGATGCAGTGGGTTTCGAAGTCTCGGGCAATTCTGCCCTGTTCCGCGGCGAGTACAAACTGGTCCGCACCATGCCGCCCTGGGGCGATGGAAACTGGCAATTATTCAATCTGGCCGTCGATCCCGGCGAAACCTTCGACCTCGCCCCCGGCCAACCAGCGCTGGCCGCAGCCATGCTCGAAGACTACACCGCTTATGCTGAAGCCAATGGTGTGCTCGACCTGCCCGAGGGCTATGACGTCCACGACCAGATCTCGATCAATGCCACGATGCGGCAGCTCGAGTTTTATCGCTGGCAATTGGTGCTTATTACCCTGTTGATCCTGGGTCTGGGCGGTTTCGGCCTTTCCCGGGCGATCAGGTTCTGGCGCCGCCGCTAACCGGCCCTGCATCCGGTCCGGCATCGAGCACCGCCAAGGCAGCAGCCAGCATGACGCGCGCCGCTGTGTCCGGGGGCAGATCCTGGTCGGACCGCAAACGGCGCCAGAAGTCGAAACAGGTCACCGCCGACAAGGCTTCAGCCGTGACGGTATCAAGCGCCCGATCGGGATTGACCGCGGACTCGAGCCGTTCGCGCTCCATCGCCACCAGAAAGGCATGGTCGCCCGCGAGGACGCCGGAGCGATGGCGGTAAGCCTCGGCGGCGAGGCGAAAGGGGGTCATGTCCTCGAACATGGAGGCCCGGTTCTTCACCAGCCGGACGAGGCGCTCGCGCCGGTCAGTCGTCGACAGGTCCAGCGTTGCGCGCGGCAGGAATTCATCACGCAGGGCGATGACGACTTCGCGATTGAGCGATTCCATATCCTGAAAACACCGGAATACGGTCCGTGGACTGACCTTGGCCCGCTCGGCCACCGCCTGGGCGCTCGGCGAAACAACTCCCGAGCGGATCAGTTCAAGAAAGGCCGTCACGATCCGCGCCCGATTATCGGAGCGACGGCGCGTTCGTCCGTCGCCCGCCGGAGCGATGCTGGAGTCCCTTGTTTCGGTCACACGGCCCTCTTCATCTTCCAGCGCCCGAGCAACAGGACAATCAACAGGCCGGAATCAAGGGCGAAAAGCGGAAGGGCGGACAGCCCGCCCGTATCGACGACCATTCCGATAATCCGGCCGACCAGCAGGAGCAGGGCCCAGACTACAGGGATGTCCAGCTTGCTGCCATCACCCGCAAGCGCCGCCCGCCCCGCGAGCGCACCGATCACAAGCAGTGAAGCCCCCGCATCGCCGCGCATGAAATTCAGCCCGACAGCACCATCAGCGCGCAATCCGAGCGGCGCCATGACCAGGTCCGGAACGAGCAGGAAGGCCGCGCCCAGACCGAGAAGCACAAGTGCGGCCAGCGCCGTTGCGGTCCGAAGGATTATTTGCATGAAATTTCCCCAAATCTTGATTGCACCCATCGGCAAACAATTGACGCATAGTGTGACATATCCTACCGTCACTCGAAATCACCGGCCTTGTCAAATGCCGGACTGGGGAGCCCGGCATGATCGAACTCTATACTTCCGCTACGCCGAATGGCTGGAAAGCCTCCGTCACCCTGGAGGAGTTGGGCCTGCCCTACGAGGTGCACGCGACAGACCTGATGCAGGGCGAGCAGAAGACGCCGGCATTCCTGGCGATGAATCCGAATGGGCGGATACCGGTGATCCGCGATCGCGAAGCCGATGACTTCGTCGTTTTCGAGAGCGGCGCGATCATGATCTATCTCGCCGAGAAAGCCGGACGCCTCCTGCCCTCCGACGCCAAGGGGCGCTCGCGCGTCATCCAGTGGCTGATGTTCCAGATGGGCGGTCTTGGCCCGATGATGGGCCAGGCGAATGTCTTCTACCGCTACATGCCCGAGAAGATCGATATCGCCATCAAGCGCTATCAGGGCGAGACGGCCCGCCTGCTTTCCGTACTCGATCACCGGCTGGCCGGGCACGAATATCTGGCTGGCGAATACTCGATCGCGGACATCGCCAACTGGTGCTGGGCCCGTACGGCGTCCTGGTCCGGGGTCGAACTGGAACCCTATGAACATTTGCGACGTTGGATTGGCCAGATCGCCGAACGCCCCGCCGCCCAGCTCGGCATCAAGGTGCCCTATGATCTGGCTGAAATGCTGGCCAAAACGAAGGGCGAAGAAGCCGGCAGCGCCGCGGAGCGTTTCGCCAAGAGCGCCCGCAGTATCGTCAATACGGGCGAAGACGGGAATTAGGCAATGAAAATGAGGCTCTGGATAATCCTTGCGGTTGTCGCCGGCATACTGGCAATCGGGTATGGCGCTTATGCAAAATACGGAATCGGCCTTCCCGGCATGATCGACCGCCTGCGCGACCCGATCCTGGCCACCCAGCCCGTTGTCTGGGAACAGGGCCCGGCCACGCCCGCCGCCGCTGATCGCCAGCCCAATATCATCGTCATCCTGTTGGACGATCTCGGCATCAACGACATTTCGACCTTTGGAGGCGGCGTCGCCGGCGGGTTGCTGCAAACGCCCAATATCGACGCGCTCGCCGCGCGCGGCGCCATTTTTACCAATGGTTATGCCGGCAATGCGACCTGCGCGCCGTCGCGCGCCGCCATTATGACGGGCCGGTTTGCGACCCGGTTCGGCTTCGAATTCACGCCCGCGCCCGTGCCATTTCATCGTCTGCTCGGCTCATTCGACTTCGGCCCTCACCCGGCAGTCTATCATTCCGAGCGCGAGAGCGAGGCCATTCCGCTGAACGAACAAGGGCTGCCAACAAGCGAAATCACCATGGCCGAGCTACTGCACGATCAGGGCTACCGCACCCTGTTCTTCGGCAAATGGCATCTGGGCGGGGCCGAAGAATTCCGTCCGCAAAACCAGGGCTTCGACGAATGGCTGGGCTTCATGCCCGGAGCAGCGCTCTTCATGGACGTCAATCATCCTGATGTGGTCAATGCGGTCGCCGATTTCGATCCGATCGACCGCTTCCTGTGGCCCAATCTGAACTTCGCCGTGCGCCATAATGGCGGCCAGCGCTTTCACCCGGATCGCTATATGACCGATTATCTGGCGGAGCAGGCCGTGGCCTCCATCGAGGCGAATGCGAACCGGCCCTTCTTCATGTATTTCGCGCTCAATGCGCCGCATACGCCGCTGCAGGCCCTGCGCTCGGACTATGACGCACTTGCGCAGATCGAGGATGAACGCCTGCGCGTCTATGCCGCCATGATCCGCGCGGCCGACCGCGCTGTGGGCGAGATCGTCGCCTCGCTCGAAGAGCAGGGCATTGCCGATAACACGCTGATCGTTTTCTCCAGCGATAATGGCGGCGCCAGCTATGTTGGCTTCCCGGACATCAACGCCCCCTATCGTGGCTGGAAAGCGACCTTCTTCGAAGGCGGGATCCGGGTCCCGATGTTCGTCAGCTGGCCGGCCCGTATCGCAGCGGGGAGCATCGTCGATTCTCCCGCTGCGCACGTCGATATTTTCGCCACAGCAGCCGCCGCAGCCGGTGCACCGATCCCGCAGGATCGTGCGATGGACGGGATCGACATGATCGAGCTTATCGACGCCGCCGGAACCGCACCGCCGGAGCGCGACCTGTTTTGGCGCTCGGATCGTTACCGAGTCTTGCTGCGCGACGGCTGGAAGCTGCAGATATCCGAACTGCCGCCGAGAACCTGGCTGTTCAATCTCGAAGATGACCCGACCGAACAGTTCAATCTGGCGAGCAGCGAGCCGGATCGCCTGGCAGCCATGACTTCGGCGCTCAATGCGATCGATGCGGTGCAGGCCGGTCCGATCTGGCCGAGCCTCGTCGCCCCGCCAGTCTATATCGACCACAATATTCTCGAGCCGCGTTCGGTGGACGATGAATATATCCACTGGGCGAATTAAGGGATGGGGATGCGGGTCTGGCTGAGACGGCAGTTTTATCGCGCCCTGACGAGCCCCGCCCGCCGCGAGGCGCGGCGCCGGCGCGCCGAAGCCAAGCGCATACGCCGCCATGAGCCGCACCGTGTTCACTATTTTCACCGCCCGGGCGACCCTGCCTGCGCCTTGATGGCGCCATTGGCGGCGGACCTCTGCAATCGTTTCGATATCGAATTGACCCTCCATCTCACCGGTCTGCCCGCTGCGGACGTCAATCCGGACCCGGAACGCCTGCCAGGCTGCGCCCGGCGCGACACGGCGGCCCTGGCGGAACATTTCGGCCTGAGCTTCACCGATCCCGGCGAACCACCGGCGCGCGGGCTTGAAAACCGGGCGGCCGCCATCATCGCTTCGGCTCTGGCCCGCGGCGAAGCCCTGCAGGCCGCAATAGAGACCGGTGAAGCCCTCTGGCGTGGCGATGAGGCGGCGATGGCGGACGCGGCCGCCCGCTTTGGCGAAACCAGTCCGGAAGCCGCCATGAAAGCGGCGGAGCAGGGCTCGGCCCTGCGCGACGACCTCGGCCATTTCCAGAGTGCCACACTCTATTATGGTGGTGAGTGGTATTGGAGCGCCGACCGGCTGCACTATCTGGAAACCCGGCTGGCCGGGCTCGGCGCCGGGTTATCCGATGCGGCACCGCCGCCGCTCGTACCGCCCTTGCTGGAGAGCGAGTCGAGCGGTGATAGCGACGGCGCCGTGCTGGAAATCTACCCCTCACTGCGCAGCCCATATACCTATCTGGCGATGGAGCGTGCCTTCGCGCTCGCCGACCGCTGGCAGGCCAGGGTAGAAATCCGCTTCGTCCTGCCCATGGTGATGCGCAGCCTGCCCGTCCCCCGGCGCAAGGGAAAATATTTCCTGCTCGACGCCAAGCGCGAGGCCGAACGCCTCGGTCTGCCTTTCGGAAATACATGCGACCCGCTCGGGCCACCGACCGAGCGCGGCCTGGCGGTGCTCCACCATGCCATGGCACAGGACAAGGGCCGCGCCTTCCTGACCAGTTTCCTGCGGGGCGTATGGGCCGAAGGCGTCGACGCCGGGTCCGATCGCGGCCTTCGCCTCCTTGCGGAACGCGCCGGACTGGACTGGTCAACAGCCAAGGCGGCCCTCGCCGATGAGAGCTGGCGCGCAGTCGCGGAGACTAATCGCCATCGCTTGCTGGAGCTGGGCCTGTGGGGAGTGCCGTCCTTCCACACCGGCGATGTGTCGGTCTGGGGCCAGGACCGCCTCTGGCGCATCGAACAAGCGCTATCTGCCCAGTCCAAGGGCATCGCATCATGACATGCCAGGGATTGTGAATGTGATGAAACGCGTCCTCTTCGGGATTCTGGGCCTCGCCCTCCTCGCCACCGCGCTGGGCGTCGTGTTCCAGACATACCTGGCGCGCGCCCTCTATGAGCGCCGCGTCGACCGCCAGATGTCGCTCGAACGGCTGAGTGAATTACCCGCCGGTCTCCACCTCGCCTTTTGCGGCACCGGCTCTCCCCTGCCCGATCCGTCGCGCGCACCAAGCTGCGCCGTCGTGATTGCGGGAGACCGCTTATTCGTCGTCGATTCCGGCGCCGGATCGGCCGGCAATCTCCTGTTGATGGGGATCCCCGCCGGACAGATCGAAGCTGTTTTGCTGACGCATTTTCACTCCGACCATATTGGCGGGCTTGGCGATCTCGCGCTGCAACGCTGGATCGGGCTGGGACACACCGAACCGCTGCCCGTCATGGGACCGCAGGGTGTCGAGACAATCATTGCCGGCTTCAATCAAGCCTATGCGATGGATGCCACCTATCGGACCGGCCATCATGGCGAGGCGATCGCGCCACCCTCGGGCTTTGGCATGGAGGCCCAGGCCTTTGAGATTGCGGGGTCTGACCAGACCGCGCCAGTGAAATTGCTCGAAAATGGCGGGCTGACGATCTGGGCCGTCGCCGTCGACCATGCGCCGGCGAGCCCCGCGGTGGCCTATCGCTTCGACTACCAGGGGCGCTCCCTGGTCATGAGCGGCGACCTCGCCGCTGACACCTCGCCGGGTTTCCAGGCGCTCGCGGCCGGAGCCGACCTGCTGGTGATTGAAGCGCTGCAGCCGCGCCTGCTCGATATCATCAATGATGGCGCGCGCAGGCGCGGAAATGAGCGGCTCGATACGATCATGGTCGATATCCGCGACTACCACACCACACCGGAGCAGGCTGCGGCCGCCGCCAGCGCTGCCCAGGCGCAGACGCTGGTGCTCAATCACATCGTGCCCGCCCTGCCAAGCCGAAGCCTCCACCCCGCCTTCCTGGGGAATGCGGCTACCGCCTTCACCGGTCCGATCCGGATCGCCGAGGACGGCATGGTTGTCAGCCTCGTGGCGGGCGGCGATGACGCCACCTTCCTGTCCTGGCGTTGAGCGAATGAGGGGATCATCATGAAGAGATGGGCCTTTGGTGCCGCCGCGGGAATGATCGCCGTGGGCGGGCTCACGGCGGGCTACCGGATGTATGGCCGCGACACGGCATCCGCTCCCGCGATAATCCGGCATTGCGGTGCGGCCACCGCTGATCAACGCATCTGGGTGGCAGGCGGACGCTATCAGATCGGCGCGGCACCGCGCTATCGCGAAGAGACCGGGCCGCAAATGGTCGAGACCAGCGGCTTCTGGATCGACCGGCATGAAGTGACCAATGCCCAGTTCGCGCGCTTCGTCGCGGCCACCGGCTATCGCACCATCGCCGAACAGACGCCCGACCCGGCCGCCTATCCCGACCTCGACCCTGCGGCGCTGGTGGCCGGCTCCGCCGTGTTCGGGGTCAGCGCCGGTCAGGGCTATTGGTGGAGTTTCGTCCCGGGCGCTTCCTGGCAGGCTCCCTATGGTCCGGGCAGCTCGATCGAGGGGCAGGATGACTATCCGGTTGTTCATATCGCCTATGCCGATGCTGCGGCCTATGCCGGCTGGGCCGGCGGCGAATTGCCAACGGAAGCCGAATGGGAAATCGCCGCCCGGGCCGGGCAGGCCGGCGCCGAGTTCGAATGGGGCGATGAATTCCGCCCCGGCGGCCAATGGCGCGCCAATAGCTGGCAAGGCCCCTTTCCGGCGATCGACACCGGTGATGACGGTTTTGCAGGCCTGGCCCCGATCGGCTGTTATGAAGCCAATGAGCTCGGCCTGGTCGATATGACGGGCAATGTCTGGGAGTGGACCGCCAGCCCGTTCAGCGCCGACCCCGCGACCGGCACGATACGCGGCGGCTCCTATCTCTGCGCGCCGAATTTCTGCGCCCGCTTTCGTCCTGCTGCCCGGCAGGCCCAGGAATGGGATTTCTCCGCCTCGCATATTGGCTTTCGCACCATCAGCCGCGATCCGGGGCCTGGCGAGCCATGAACAAACACCAACGGGCCCGGGCTACGAGAAGCCGGGCTTGAATTCTGAGTCGGCAGAGCGCCAAACTGAGGGGTGCTCACTCCAACGGTCACAGACGTCAAAGCGAATACGGGAAAGCCTCCATGGCCAATGCCAGACGACCAAGCGGCGAAGCACGGGAAAGCGCCATCATTGCCGCGGCCACAGCGATCTATCTGGAAAGCGGCTATGCCGGTGCCAAGATGTCGGAGATCGCAAAACGTGCGGGGATCGCCGAAGGCACGCTCTATCTCTATTTCCGCAACAAGCATGCGCTGATGCTGGGCGTGGTTGCCGAACACTGGTCAGAGCTGACCCGCGGCGCCCATGCGAGCCTGCGAGACCAGCGCGGCTATTTCGAGCGCGTCGAAGCGCTGGCGCGCTATCACCTGACCAGCATGATCGGCAAGTGGAAGCTGATCGAACTCGGCTTCTCCATCCGCTACCAGCCGGGCATCAAGATCGGCGATGATCTCGACTTCAAGCGCGCCTATACGGCGGTGTTCGACGAATTGATCGAGAGCGGCATTGCCGTCGGCCATATCCAGCCCAAAGCCGAGATATGGTTCATGCGCGACCAATTTTACGGCACGCTGGAATATGCCGCCCGCACGATCATGCTTCACGGCGCTCGCAAGCCCGATATGGATCTGGCGATTGAGCAATTGATGTACAGTTTCAAACGCAGCTATGCAGATGCTGGAACCGTGCCCGCAGCCGACCGGATCACGGCTCTGTCCGACCGGCTGGAAACCGCCGTGTCGCGACTCGAGGCGCTGGCCAGCCGCGATGCAGACGGCGCCTGAGCGCCCGCTTCGCTATTCACCGGATGAGCCGTCCGCCGCGGCCATCGACTGAAACATCGCCTCGCGCTTCTCCATCCGTGCCGTCAGGGCTTCGCCGACCTCGGCTGGCGAGAACATGCCGGCATTCCAGTCGGCAATGAAGCGCAAGCCATCGGCCAGGGCAGCATCGCGGGCATTCTGAAGGCTGCGCTTGATACCCACCGTCATCAGGGGCGACTTGCTGGCAATCGTCCTGGCGATCTCGGCTGCCCGCGCACGGCATGCCGCATCATCGGCCTCGATCGACGAAACCAGACCATAGCGCGCCGCTTCTGCTGCCGGCATACGCCGGCCTGTCAGCGCCATATCGCACATCACGCCATAGGGCAGTGCGTGAACACCCCGCTGCAAACTGCCGAGATCGGCGACGATGGCGATATTGGTTTCCTCAATGCCGAAACTGGCATTTTCCGAACAAACCCGGATATCGCAGGCCAGAACCAGGTCCAGCCCGCCGCCGAGACAGGCCCCCTGAATGGCGGCAACCACGGCGAAATTGGCCTGCTCCAGCTTGGTCAGCGTCTCCTGAAGCACAAGGAGATTGGCGCGGAACTGGAAGCGGTCATGCGCAGAATCGCTCTTGCCGAGCGATGTGAACGCATCGGTATCCATGCCCGAGCAGAAATGCCGCCCTTCGGATTCGATGAGCAAGACACGCGTCTGACCGGCCTGGTTGAGCGCATCAATCGCTGCCGGAAAATCGCGCCAGAAGGCCGACCCCAGCGCATTGGCCCGCTCGGGGCGCGTCAGGGTCAGGCGGGCAATCGCTCCATCCTGCACAATCGAAAAAGCGTCGGTCATTCAATCCCCTCGACTGGGCCCTGGAACAGGTCGGGGCTTCGCCGCCAGAGCATAGCAGCCAAGCATGCCAGATGTGAAACCCCGGGGGCAGACCGGGACCCGGGCGCCGGGCCTCGCGACGAAATCCGGGACCAACCGCATCCTAGGCGGCGCACGACGTCACAGATCAGACCGAATGAACTGGCCTCACCGGAACGCCCCTATCCCGCGGCTTTATTGCGTGGTGTGAACACAATTCGATCAACAATATTGATTGATTCGTGAAACTGAGTTTAGCTCATATGATGACAGACACACCTTTCAAATGACCGAAAAACAACCGCACGACAGGCTCGCAACCGCCGCTCGAGATGGCAGGGAGTTCCGATGACCCAGAAATCGATCCGCATCGGAGGCGCCAGCGGCTATTGGGGTGATAGCGCGATGTCCGTGCCGCAATTGCTGGCTGGCGGCGCGCTCGACTATCTCGTCTTCGATTATCTCGCGGAAATTACCATGTCGATCCTCGCGCGTGCCCGCGCCCGTGACCCTGCGGCCGGCTATGCGGCCGACTTCGTTACGGCGGCCCTGGCCCCCAATCTCGCCGCCATCGCTGCCCGGGGTGTGCGGGTCATTTCCAATGCCGGCGGCGTCAATCCGGCGGCTTGCGGTGCCGCCGTCCGCGCCTTGATCGAGAAAGCCGGGCTTGATCTGAAAGTCGCTGTGATCACGGGCGACGACCTCTTGCCTCGCGCAGAAGAACTGACCCGGGGAGGGCTGACGGAAATGTTCACAGCCGAGGCTTTCCCGCCGCTCGACAGGATTGCCAGTCTCAACGCCTATCTCGGCGCTTTCCCGATAGCGGCCGCGCTCGATGCTGGTGCCGACATTGTCATCACCGGCCGCTGCGTCGACAGCGCAGTTACGCTGGGCGCCTGCATCCATGAATTTGGCTGGTCCCGTGAGGATTATGACAGGCTGGCGAGCGGCAGTCTGGCAGGCCATGTGCTGGAATGCGGACCACAGGCAACCGGCGGCAATTTCACGGATTGGGAGAGCGTCGCCAGGATTGACGAGATCGGTTATCCGATCGCCGAAATCACGCCCGATGGCCGCTTCACCGTCAGCAAGCCTGCCGGGACCGGCGGTTGCGTCACGGTCGGCACGGTGTCCGAGCAGATGCTCTACGAGATTGGCGACCCGCAGGATTATGCCCTGCCGGATGTGCGATGCGATTTCTCCCGGGTGACGATCGTGCAGGCAGGTCCGGACCAGGTTGTCATCAGCGGTGCCCGCGGTGGACCTCCGCCGGAACAATACAAGGCCAGCCTGACCTGGCAGGATGGCTGGCGCGCGGGCCTCTATCTGAGCTTTTACGGACTGGACGCCAGCCGCAAGGCGCAAGCCTTCGCCGATGCGGCCCTTGCCCGCGCCGGAGCGATCTTGCGCAAGCTGAACGCCCCGCCCTTCAGCGAAACCAGCACAGAAATCCTCGGCAGTGACAGCCAGTTCGGGGCCTTTGGCGAAACCAGGAACGCGCGCGAAGTCGTGCTCAAACTCGCGGCCAAGCATGCCGATGCCGCCGGTGCGGGCTTGCTGCTCCGCGAGTCTGCCGGGCTGGGGCTGGCATCGCCGCCCGGGCTTTCGGGTTTTCAGGGCGGGCGGCCGAAACCCTCACCCGTCACCCGGCTCTTCTCCTGCCTATGCCCGCGGGAGGTGGTCGATATCGGCATCGAGCTGGACGGCAAACCGCTCGACTATGCCGAGCCTCCAATCGCGAAAAACCAGTCATCTGGCCCCGTGAGACCAGAGCCCCCCGCCAAACCCGACATCGCGTCAGGCACGGTCCAAGTGCCGCTGATCGCGCTGGCCTGGGGACGCTCCGGCGACAAGGGAAACCGCGCCAATATCGGCATCATCGCCCGCGATCCGGCCACTCTGCCGGCTATCTGGCACGGCCTGAGCACGGACACCGTGAGAGAGCGCTTTGCGCATTTCCTCGAAGGTCCGGTCGAGCGCTTCTATCTGCCGGGTAGCCACGCCATCAATTTCCTGCTGCATGATGTGCTCGGTGGCGGCGGCATAGCCAGCCTGCGCAATGACCCCCAAGGCAAGGGCTATGCCCAGATCCTGCTGGCGACCCCGATCGAAATCCCGGTCGCGCTGGCGCAGCGGCTGAACCTCACAGAGGCCATGGCATGACGCATTTCCACTCCCAGATCGATCCCGCCCGGCCGGATTTTGCGCAGAACCGCGCCGACATGCTGGCCCTGATCGACCGGCTGGAAACCCTCAATGGCCGCGCGGCTACTGCCTCGGAACGCCGGCGCGAACGGTTCGAAAAACGGGGACAACTTACCCCGCGCGACCGGCTCGCCCGCCTGCTCGATCCGGGCATGCCCTTCCTGGCGATCGGCAATCTCGCCGGCTATATGGTCGACACCCAGGACGAGGCCAAATCCATTCCCGGCTCGACCCTGATCGCCGGTATTGGCTATGTCTCGGGCGTGCGCTGCGTCGTCACGGTCGATGATAGCGGCATCCGCGCCGGGGCGATCATGGCGGGCAGCGGCTACAAGCTGCGCCGCGCCGAAGAGATCGCCCTGCAACAGAAACTGCCCTTCATCCATCTGGTTGAGAGCGCCGGCGGCGATTTGCTGAATTATGATGTCGGCAGTTTCGCCTTCGGCGGCGCCCTGTTCGCCAATCTCGCACGTCTGTCCAAGGCCGGCATTCCGACCATCGCCATCCTGCACGGCTCCTCCACCGCCGGCGGCGCCTATATGCCGGGCCTCTCTGACCATGTCGTCGCCGTGAAGGAACGCGGCAAGGCCTTCCTCGCCGGTCCGCCCCTGCTCAAGGCGGCGACTGGCGAGATCGCGACGGATGAGGAATTGGGCGGGGCCGAAATGCATAGCCAGACCTCAGGCCTGGTGGAATATCTGGCCGCCAGCGACGACGAAGCTGTCGCCATGGTGCGCGAGCTGGTCGGCCGCTTCGACTGGAACGCCACTTGCGCTGAAAGACGGCAGGTCACATTCGACGAGCCCAGGCTCGATATTGGCGAACTGGCCGGTATCGTGCCCGTCGATTATCACAAGCCCTATGATGTCCGCGAGGTCGTCGCGCGGGTTGTGGACGGGTCTGATTTCTCCGATTTCAAACCGGCTTTCGGTGCCTCAACGGTCTGCCTGCAAGCCTCCATCTATGGCTATCCATGCGGGATAATCGGCAATAATGGCCCGATCGATCCGCAGGGGGCCAACAAGGCCGCGCAATTCATCCAGCTCTGTGACCAGGCCGGTACGCCGTTGATCTTCCTGCAGAATACCACGGGCTATCTGGTCGGGCGCGAATACGAGCAGGCCGGCATGATCAAGCACGGGTCCAAGATGATCCAGGCGGTGACCAATGCCTCGGTGCCGCGCATCACGCTGATGATCGGGGCGAGTTATGGTGCCGGCAATTACGGCATGTGCGGGCGCGGTTTCGATCCGGATTTCCTCTTCTCCTGGCCCAATGCCTCAATGGGTGTGATGGGCGGTGAACAGGCGGCGACGGTGATGGGCATTGTCGCCGAGGAGGCTGCCCAGACACGCGGTTTCGACCTCGACCCGGCGATGATGGCCGAGCAATCGAAACAGCTGGCAGACCATTTCAACCGCCAGTCGGACGCCTTCTACACCTCGGGCCATATGCTCGATGACGGCATGATCGACCCGCGCGACACCCGCAAGGCGCTCGGCTTCATGCTGAGCACGGTCTGGGAAGCGGCGCATCGCACCTTGCGGCCCAATAGTTTTGGCGTGGCGAGGCTGTGAAACAGATGAGCACAATCAAGAGATTACCCGAAACCAGCACGATGGATCAGGAGCTGGATGGCGGCTGGTTGACGCTCTGGTTCAACACGCCGGAAAGCCGCAATGCCCTCTCCTCCGAGCTTTCCACGGAGCTGATGACCCTCCTCGATGCGGTGCGGCCGCGGCGCGATATTCGCGGCGTAACCCTGCGTGGGCGCAATGGAATTTTCTGTTCCGGCGGCGATCTCAAAAGCTTCCGGACCGACCTGCAGGGCAAGGGTGACCGCGAGGCTGTGATTGAGGCCAGCTGTCAGGCCGGGGCCTTGTTCGATGCCGTCAACACCCTGCCGCAAACCGTGGTGGTGATTGTCGAAGGTGCTGCAATGGCAGGTGGTTTCGGCCTGGTCTGTTGCGCGGACCTGGTGATCGTGACGGCCGATGCACGCTTCGCCCTGACGGAAACCACGCTGGGAATTCCGCCGGCACAGATCGCCCGTTTCGTGGTGCAGCGGCTGGGTCTTTCGACGGCGCGACGCTTGATGCTGACGGCAGCGCGTTTCAAGGGGGCGGAAGCCCAAACGCTTGGTCTGGCAGACTTTCTGGCACCGGAGGCCAGCCAAATCGCGCCGCTGGAAACCGCGATCCGCGAGCAGGTATTGCGCTGTGCACCGCAGGCCAATGCCGTCACCAAGGCGCTGGTTCTCGCCACTCAGAACACACCGCCTGAGGCGATGGTCCAGCTGGCGGCCGAGGGGTTCGCCGACTGCATGCTCGGCGCTGAGGCGCGCGAGGGAATTGCGGCTTTTATCGAAAAACGCAAGCCTGTCTGGGCCGGGGAGTAGATGATGGCCGCCACTCCTTTCCGCTCCATCCTGATCGCCAATCGTGGTGAGATCGCCTGCCGTATCATTGCCACTGCCCGGCGGCTGGGCTACCGCACGATTGCTGTCCACTCGCCGGTAGACAGCCATTCGCCACATGTCCGCCTCGCCGATGATGCCGTCCTGCTCGGACCGGATGCGCCGGCGCAATCCTATCTGTCGATCGAACGCCTGATCGAGGCTGCCGGTTCAAGCGGTGCAGAGGCTATCCATCCCGGTTATGGTTTCCTCTCCGAAAATGCCGATTTCGCCCGGGCCTGCCTGAATGCCGGCCTGGTCTTCATCGGACCCTCACCGGAAGCGATCGCGGTGATGGGCGACAAGGCGGTCGCCAAGCGGCGCATGGTCGCGGCAGGCGTGCCCTGCCTGCCCGGCTATCAGGACAGCGACCAGTCGGACGAGGCTTTTTTGAACGCATCGCGGTCCATCGGTTATCCGATCATGATCAAGGCCGCCGCTGGCGGCGGCGGACGCGGGATGCGGCGGGTCGAAAGCGAGGCCGAGCTGATCGCGGCCCTGCCGCTGGCGCGCTCGGAATCGCAGCAGGCCTTCGGGGCCTCGGACCTGATCCTGGAACGGGCGCTCGACCGGCCGCGCCATGTCGAGATCCAGATTTTCTGCGACACCCAGGGCCATGCGATCCATCTCGGGGAGCGCGATTGTTCGGTACAGAGACGGCATCAGAAAGTGCTCGAGGAATCGCCCTGCCCGGCGATGACAGATGCCCTGCGCGCCGAGATGGGGGCCGCGGCGGTACTCGCGGCGCAATCGGTCGATTATGTTGGTGCCGGCACGGTGGAATACATGCTGGAGGCGGATGGCCGCTTCCATTTCCTGGAGATGAATACCCGGCTCCAGGTCGAGCATCCGGTGACGGAAATGGTGACCGGGCTGGATCTGGTCGAGCTGCAATTGCGCGTCGCCCGTGGCGCGCCGCTTGGCCTCACCCAGGAGGATATCCGGCTCACCGGTCACGCGATCGAGGCGCGGCTCTATTCCGAGGACCCGGCGCAGGGTTTTCTGCCCTGTTCCGGCGATATCGAGCGCTGGATCGAACCGGCCGGCGAGGGCATTCGCGTCGATGCCGGGATTGAAT
Organism: uncultured Maricaulis sp.; assembly: GCF_963976135.1. Classification (GTDB taxonomy): domain Bacteria; phylum Pseudomonadota; class Alphaproteobacteria; order Caulobacterales; family Maricaulaceae; genus Maricaulis. The sequence goes on along the minus strand of NZ_CAXBKN010000006.1, from coordinate 24,684 downwards.
CGGGCAGCGAGATCTCACCGCATTATGATCCGATGATCGCCAAGATCATCGCCTGGGGCCCCAGCCGCGCGATTGCCTGCCAGCGGCTAGAGGGGGCACTGCAGGCGACGGGCATTGCCGGCCTGCAGACCAATCGCGATTTCCTGCTCGCGGCCGTGCGTGAGCCGGCCTTTCAGGCTGGCGAGGCGACAACCGCCTTCATCGGCGAGATGCTGCCCGGCGGCGAGTTCAGGCCGGCGGCCCTGCCCGGCAGCGTCCTGGCGGCCGCCTGCGTATTGCAGCTGCGCCAGGCCGCCAGCACCGCCCTTCAGACCGCGACCGGACTTCCGGCCGCCCTGCTGGGCTGGCACAGCGCCGGCCGTCTGGCCTCCAGCTTCGCCTATCGGGTCGAGGGCATGGATCAGCCCGTGACGGCATCAGCCGTCTCGCTCGGACGCGACGCCTACCGGGTCCAGCTCGCCGGTGATTTCCACCTCGTCGAGATCATCTCCGAAAGCCCGGGACACGCCCGCCTGGTGATTGACGGCAAGCGCCAGCAGGCCCGTTTCGAACATCTCGACCGGGCGCGGCTATTCCTGATGATCGGCGATCACGCCGTCACACTGGGCAATCAGATTGGCGCCGCCCAGGCGCGTGATGAGACGGCGGCCTCCGGGCGGGTGGCCGCGCCGATGCACGGCCTTCTGGTCGAGATCTGCATTGCGCCCGGCGACAGGGTCAAGAAAGGCGACCGCCTCGCCATTCTCGAAGCCATGAAAATGCAACACGAAATCCGCGCCGATCTCGATGGCCAAATCCTCGAGATCGGACAGGGGAGTGGCAGCCAGGTCAAATCCGGCCAGCTCCTCTTCATCATCGAAGCCCACACGACAAAACAGGACGACGCACCATGAAATCTCCGATCTGCACCATGCTGGGTATCGAATTTCCGCTGCTCGGTTTCAGCCATTGCCGCGATGTCGTCGCGGCTGTCACCAATGCCGGCGGGATGGGTATTTTCGGCGCAGTCAATCTGCCGCCGGACCGGCTCGAGGAAGAGCTCGCCTGGATCGACGCCCATGTTGACGGCAAGCCCTATGGCGTTGATCTGATCGTTCCCAACCGCTTCGAGGGCAAGGGCACGGCGATCGATCCGGAACGCCTGCTCGGCGCGGTCCCGGACACCCACAAGGATTTCGCCTCCGAAGTGCTCGGCCGCTATGGCATTGATGCCAGCTCGATTGAGTCCGGGCGGAGCGAATTCCTGCAATTCGCCGAGAATCTGACCGAAGAGGGCGCCATGGCCTCGCTGAAGGTCGCCTTCAAACACCCGATCAAGCTGATCGCCAATGCGCTCGGCATTCCGCCCGACTACATGCTGAGCATGGCCAGGGAGCATGGCGTCGCTGTAGCGGCCCTGGTTGGCACCAAGGAGCACGCGATCAAACAGGTTGAGGCCGGGGTCGATATCCTGGTGGTCGCCGGCGGTGAGGCCGGCGGGCATTGCGGCGAGGTCTCGACCATGGTGCTGGTGCCGGAAGTGCATGAGGCGATCCAGCCCTATGGCAATGTGCCGATCCTGGCCGCGGGCGGCATCACCACCGGGCGCCAGATGGCGGCCGCGATGGCGATGGGCGCGTCGGGCGCCTGGTGCGGCTCGGTCTGGCTGACGACGGCGGAGGCCGAGACCAGCCCGGTGGTGAAGGAAAAAATGCTCGCGGCCGCCTCGCGCGATACGGTCCGCTCGAAATCGCGCACCGGCAAGCCCTCCCGCCAATTGCGCTCGCCCTGGACCGAGGCCTGGGACCAGGAGGGCCCCGCGCCCCTGCCGATGCCGCTGCAGGCCCTGGTCAGCGAACCGGCCCTGCAGAAGATCCGCGACCTCTCCGGCGGCGGTCATGAAGGCGCGATGGCGCTCGACACCTATTGGGTCGGGCAGGGCGTCGGCTTGATGAACCAGGCGATGTCGACCGGTGCCGTGGTGCAATGCTTCAAGGAGGACTTTGCCGCCGCCTATGAGCGCCTGTCGAACTTCCTCGAAATGGAGGGCTGAGCATGCATGCCATCGCCAATGATTTCCGGGCCGAGAACCTCGCGCTCAAGACCCTGCTCGATCCGCTCACGGATGCCCGGTTCGACGAGCCCACCCTGTTCAAGGCCTGGACGATCAACGACATATTGCGCCATCTGCATTTCTGGAACCGCGCCGCCTATCTGCAGGTCCATGACGAGGCGGAGCTGGAACGCCTGCTCGGTCGGGTCTTCAGCCTCACAGACCCCGGCGGGATGCGCACGCTGGAGCGCGAAATGTTTGGCGGGTTGAGCGGCCAGGCCCTGCTTGATGAATGGTCCGGCTTTGCCGAACAACTCGCCGCGAGCTTTGCCGAAATCGATCCGAAGACGCGCCTGAAGTGGGCCGGACCGGCGATGAGTGCGCGCTCCAGCCTGACCGCGCGTCAGATGGAGACCTGGGCCCATGGCCAGGCGGCCTTCGATGCGCTTGGCGTCACCCGGATCAATACCGACCGCATCCGCAATATCGTGCAGCTCGGCGTCAATACCTTTGCCTGGACCTTCCGGGTCAACAGCCTGCCCCTGCCCGAAGCCCGGCCCTACCTGTCGCTGACCGCGCCCTCGGGTGAGGCCTGGAGTTGGGGCGATCCGGATCCGCAGAATATGATCGAGGGCACGGCCGAGGCTTTTTGCCAGGTCGTCACCCAGGTCCGCAATGTCGCCGATGTCGATCTGAAGACGGCCGGCGAGACCGCGGCGGTCTGGATGGCGAAGGCGCAATGCTTTGCCGGCCCGCCCGAGACGCCACCAGCGCCCGGCCAGCGCCGCCCGGCGGGCTGAGGGGCGTGCGCGCCGTGCCTGTATGGGCTCCGCCCCTGACCCTGAGAGCGGGGGGGCGTTGATTGACATTCGCCGGGTAGGTTTTAATAAGAAAGTGACCAATCTCGCCTGGAGGCCTGAATATGACGCCCGAACCCGTCTACATTCTCGGCGGCGCGCAAAGCGATTTTGCCCGCAACTGGACGCGCGACAATAAGGGCCTGTTCGAGCTGATCTCGGAAACCACGCAGGCCGGGCTTGAGGCTGCGGATGTGGCCGCGCGTGATGTCGATGTCATTCATATCGGCAATTTCGCCGGCGAGCTGTTCTGCGGCCAGGGCCTGATCGGCGGCATGATGGCGCATGTTGACCCGGACTTTGAGGGCAAGCCGACCAGCCGCCACGAGGCAGCCTGCGCCTCCGGGTCGATGGCGATCATGGCAGCGATGGCGGATATCGAGGCCGGTCGTTACGGACTGGCCGCGGTGGTTGGGGTCGAGATGATGCGCAATGTTCCAGGCCAGCGCGCCGCCGAGATTCTCGGCGCCGCCGCCTGGGCTGATCGCGAAGCGCTGGGCGCGCGCTATCTCTGGCCGGCCATGTTCTCTGATCTCGCCGAGGAATATGACCAGCGCTACGGGCTCGACCGGCGGCATCTGGCAGAAATCTCCCGCATCAATTTCGACAATGCCAAGCGCAATCCCTCCGCCCAGTCGCGCGCCTGGAGCTTCACCGCGGCCAGTTTTGAAGCCGATGACGACGCCAATCCCGTGGTTGAAGGCTGGATGCGTCGCAGCGATTGCGGCCAGGTGACGGACGGCGCTGCGGCGATCTTCCTGGCCTCTGGAGCCGTTGCACGCGAATACGCTGCCAGGCGCGGGCTCGATCTGGCGGATATCCCGCGCTTCAAGGGCTGGGGCCACACAACAGCGCCGCTGATGATGGAGACCAAGCTGGCGAAAAGCCGTGAGAGTGGCGGCTATATGTTCCCCTGGGTCCGCAAGGCGATCACTGATGCCTGCAGCCGGGCGGGTATCGCCGAGACCAGCCAGCTGGACGCCATCGAAACCCATGACTGTTTCTCGATCACGGAATATATGGCGATCGAGCATTTCGGTCTGACGGCGCCGGGCGAGGCCTGGAAAGCCATCGAGGCCGGCGTGATTGCGCCGGGCGGCGCGCTGCCATTCAATCCGTCCGGCGGGCTGATCGGGCTTGGACATCCCGTTGGTGCAACCGGCGTGCGGATGGCGCTCGATGCCTGGCGTCAGACCTCGGGCCGCAGCGGCAACACCCAGGTCGAGGGTGCCCGCACTGTGGCCACCTATAATGTCGGCGGCTCGACCACGGCGAGCGCCTGTTTCGTGATCGGGGTCTGATCCGATGGCCGAAATCTGCCTCTTCGACGCTGTGCGGACACCGCGCGGCAAGGGCAGGCCGGGCGGTGCCCTCTCCAGCCTGACACCGCATGAGCTGGTCGGCCAGCTGGTGACGGCATTGCGGTCGCGCTCGGGCGAGGCCGCACTGGACCAGGTCATCTCCCTGACGCTGGGCTGTGTCGGTCAGATCGGTGCCCAGGGCGGACAATTGGCGCTGGTCAGCAAGCTGCACGCAAATTTGCCGACAGGCATGACCAGCCGGACGCTCAATAATTATTGCGTCTCCGGCCTGACAGCGACGCGCCTGGCGGCCCTGGAAGCGGCGGCAAGCGGCGATGACCGGCTGCGTCTGGCCGGCGGCGTCGAGATGATGTCAATCGTGCCGTTTCTCGCCGACCACGCACATTATTACGACGATCCGGACACGGCTCGCGCCCTGCGCTATGTGCCGGTCCCGCTCTCGGCGGATCTGATGGCGACGATGGAGGGGATAACGCGCGAGGCACTCGATGCCATCACCGTTCGCTCGCACCAGCGCGCCGCCCGCGCCTGGGCCAGGGGGAGACTGGATGAAGTCATTCCGGTGCACGGGCCCGATGGCGCCGTCCTGCTGGCGCAGGATGAATCGGTGAGGCCCGACACGTCGATGGCATCACTGGCCCGCCTCGCCCCTGCCTTCGGGCCGATGGGCGCGCAGGGCTATGATGATGTGATGCTGGCCGCCCGGCCCGAACTGACGGCGATTGAGCACATCCACACCATCGCCCATTGCCCGCCCATCGCCGATGGTGCCGCCCTTGTCCTGCTCGGCAGCGCCCGTGCCGGAGCGGAGGCCGGGCTCAGGCCGCGCGCCATTATCCGAGCGGCGACGGAAGCCAGTGCCGACCCGGTGCTCCAGCTCACGGCCGGTTTTGCCGCGATGGAAGCGGCGCTGGAGGAGACCGGGCTGAGCCTTGAGGATATCGACCGGATCGAATTCATGGAGGCCTTCGCCGCCACACCGGTCAAGTTCGAGCGCGACTACGCCGTGGACCCCGCCAGGGTCAATCCGGAGGGCGGTCATCTCGCCATGGGCCACCCGATGGGCGCGAGCGGGGCGATCCTGCTGACGACGCTACTGGCCGGTCTCGAACGCGATGGCGGCCGGCTGGGCCTGGCCGTGCTGCATGGCGGTTCCGGTGTCGGCGCTGCGATCATCATCGAACGCGTCTGAAACCGGGAGGGTCTTGAAGCAAACGCTTCGGCTCGCTAATGCGGCAGAGGCTGCGCCGGGGATGAAGCCTCTTCCTGCGGCGCGCGATCCGGCCGTGTCTCGACGACTTCGAACTCGACGCTTTCCGGACGCACTGCCTGCCGGCAGGAGGAACAGGCGACAACCGCCTCCAGCTCAGCGCCGCAAGGTATGTGGGTCAGCAAGAGGGGCGGGCCCTCCGGCGATACGTAATAGGTATCCCCCCATTGCAGCAGCATGAGCAGGATCGAATAATAGTCGATGCCCTTGGCGGTCAGGCGATATTCGAACCGGGCCGGACGTTCACTGTATTGATCCATGGTCAGCACACCGATTGCGCACAGCCAGCTGAGGCGTTCCGACAGGATATTGGTGGCGATCGAGGTGTCCTCGCAAATTTCGTCAAACTTGCGCAGCCCGGTGAAAATCGAGCGCAATACCAGGCTGGCCCAGCGATCGCCGGTGATCTGGGCGACATGGTCGAGCAGGGTGGATTCGGCAGGTCGATCAGGCGCCATGTCACGATAGCGCCGGCGGCGGCTATAGGTCGCCGCCATCAGGCCGACGCCGGGGCCCTCGGTCCAGGCAACATCACGCGCCGTCACTTCCTGCTGGCAGGCCGAACAGATCGGGATCGGGTCGAACACCGCGCCGCAGGTCCTGTGACGCAAGGTGATCTCGATCTTCCCCTCGGGCGGGGCCCATTTGCGTTCCCAGCGCAACATCATCAGTGAGGTCCAGTAGAGATCGCGCCCCTTCCTGGTGAGTTGATACTCGAAGCGTCGCGGGGCCCGGGAATAGAGTTGTTTTTCGAAGATATCGGCGGCGATCAGGCGTTTGAGGCGGTCGCTGAGTAGCGGTTTGAGCAGGCCGGTCCGGCTGCGCAAGTCCTCGAAACGGCGGGCGCCGAGCCAGCTGGCCTCAAGAATGAGCAGGGTCGAGGTGTCGCCGATAACCTCGAGGGTCCGCCATATCGAGCAGGTGCGAATAAACTTCCTGGCCATCGGCGCCTCATCGAACGCGCCGGTCGCTGCCGGACGCAAGAGCGGGGAAATGGATGATGCTCCCCGATTTTGACTACAGGCGCGACGATACCACACAAGCCTAGGCCTGCAGCCTGACCCATCAGTCTGCGGCACCTGTGCCGCACGGCCCGCCGCGTTATCGAGCGGATCCTGGTTCCGCCGTGACGATGCCCTCGCATTGCATACAGGACATGAAGCGAATTGCATAACCAGACCTACAGTGTAAATATGCCGGACCGGATGGCCGGGCGGGGTGATGACCACCCATGCCTGATGCGGCATGATCACGGGAATGGCCCGGGCCACGATCGACATGATCGGCGGCAGGCCGACCGGCTGGAGACGCGACATGATGGATGTACTGACACTGCTGGCGAGTAATTTCATCCTGTTGATCGGCATGATGCTGGTGCTCTGGGCGATCAGCATCCCGCTGAAGGATGTCAGCTTCATCGATTCCTTCTGGGCCTTCGGCTTTATTCTGGTTGCCGGATTGAGCTTTGTCATGACACCGGACGGGGCCTCCGGCCGGCGTCTGCTCCTGCTGGGCCTGACCGCGATCTGGGGGCTGCGTCTGGGCGGATATCTGTTCTGGCGCTGGCGCAAGGAAGGCCCCGACAAGCGCTATGCCGCCATGTTCAAGCACGTCAAACCGGAACTGAAAAACTGGCACAGCTTCAAATTCGTCTTCATGCTGCAGGCGGTCCTGCTATGGGTCGTCTCCCTGCCGGTGCAGCTGGGACAGGTCTCGGCGGCGCCCGCAGCGCTTGGACCGCTGGCCTTTGCCGGTGCCGCCCTCGCCGTGATCGGGATATTCTTCGAAAGCGTCGGCGACTGGCAGATGGCGAAATTCAAGGCCGAGCCGGAGAGCGCCGGCAAGGTGATGGATCGCGGCCTGTGGCGCTATACGCGGCATCCGAATTATTTCGGCGATGCCTGCGTCTGGTGGGGGCTCTTCCTGATCGCTGCCGAAACGCAGATCGGCTGGGCCGCCATTATTGGCCCGATCCTGCTCACCGCCCTGCTGGTGAAATGGAGCGGCGCCGCCCTGCTCGAGCGCGGACTGAAGCGGTCGCGCCCCGATTATGACGCCTATATCGCCCGCACCAGCGGCTTTATTCCGATGCCCCCGAAATCCGGAGACCCGTCCTGATGAGCGCCATCAAGATCAACACTATTCCCCACACGCCGCCCGATCCGCGCCATCCCTATATGTCGGGCGCCTGGACGCCGAATTTCGACGAGTATGATGCCGACAAGATGGAGGTGATCGGCGAGATCCCGAGCGATATTGACGGTGTCTATGTGCGCAATACCGAGAATCCGGTGCATGGCTCGATCGGGCTCTACCATCCGTTTGACGGCGACGGGATGATCCATGCGATCTCCTTCCGCGACGGCCAGGCCGCCTATCATAACCGTCTGGTCCGCACCAAGGCCTTCGCCGCCGAGGCCGAGGCCGGCAAGGCGCTCTGGGCCGGCATCGCCGAAAACCCGCGCCTCTCCACCCGCCCGGGCTGGGGTGCGCATGGCTCGGTCAAGGACAGTTCCTCGACCGATGTCGTGGTCCATGCCGGCAAGATATTGTCGACCTTCTACCAATGCGGTGAGGGCTATCGGCTCGATCCGTACACGCTGGAGCAATTCGGCACGGAAAGCTGGGTCCCGCTGGACGGTATCTCGGCCCATCCCAAGGTCGATGAGGCGACCGGGGAATTGCTGTTCTTCAACTATTCCACCCACGCGCCCTACATGCATTACGGCGTCGTCGGGCCGGACAACAAGCTCAAGCACTATATCCCGATCCCGTTGCCGGGGCCGCGCCTGCCGCACGATATGGCCTATACCAGGAAATATTCGATCTTCGCCGACCTGCCGCTGTTCTGGGATCCCGAGGCGCTGGCCAAGGGACGCCATGCGACCCGTTTCCACCGCGATATGCCGACCCGCTTCGCGATCGTGCCGCGCTATGGCTCACCCGACCAGATCAAATGGTTCGAGGCCGATCCGACCTATGTCCTGCACTGGATGAATGCCTGGGAAGAGGGTGATGAAGTCGTCCTCGACGGCTATTTCCAGGAACAGCCCGTCCCCGGTGCGCTGGAGGTCAATCACCCGGATCCGCGGATGGGGCATTTGATGGCCTTTGTCGACGAGAACTCCTTCAAGCCGAAACTGCATCGCTGGCGCTTCAACATGAAGACCGGGACCTGCACGGAAGGCCATCTCGACGACCGCATCCTGGAGTTCGGCACCTTCAACCAGGAACGCGCCGGCACGAAGACCCGCTATGCCTATTCGACCACGACCGAGCCGGGCTGGTTCCTGTTCAATGGTGCGGTCAAGCATGATCACGAGACCGGCCAGTCGCAGAGCCTCTCATTCGGCGAAGGCCGCTATGGCAGCGAATCCCCGTTCGCGCCGCGCATCGGGGCGGTGGAGGAGGATGACGGCTATCTCGTCTCCTTCATCACCGACATGGTCGAGGACCGGTCGGAATGCGTGCTGATCGATTGCCAGAATTTCGAGGCCGGTCCGGTCTGCCGCATCATCCTGCCGCACCGGATATCCAGCGGCACTCACGCGGCCTGGGCCGACGGGCCGCGCCTGCGCGCCGCACAGGCCGGCTGACAGCGCCTTTGCCCGGCGCAGACCTTCGCCCTGACGGGAGTCTCCCGCCAGGGCGTTTGATCCGAACCGTCGGCAATCAGACTAGCTGGACGCCTTGATGGCGGCGTCCAGGGCGTCGAGGCCTTCATCGAGCGTGTCGAAGCCGATCGTCAGCGGGGTGAGGAAGCGGATGACATTGCCGCGCACGCCGCAGGACAGGAGCAGCAGCCCGCGCTCACGGGCTTCGGCGACGATGCGGGCGGTGCGGCCCGGATCGGGGCGGGCGGCATCGCCATCCTCGACCAGTTCAATCGCCGTCATGGCCCCGAGCGTTCGGATATCGCCAATCCCTGTGTCCGACTGACGGATGGCTTCACAGCGGCGCACAATACGCTCGCCGATCTCGATGGCGCGTTCGCACAGGCCTTCCTCGGCGATGACATCAAGCACCGCCAGACCGGCGGCACAGCCCAGCGGCGAGCCGCCATAGGTGCCGCCCAGACCACCGGGTGCCGGCGCATCCATGATCTCGGCCTTGCCGATGACGCCGGAGATCGGGAAACCGCCAGCCATCGCCTTGGCGATCGTCATCAGGTCGGGCTCGATATCCGCATATTCGGTCGCGAACATGCGGCCTGTGCGGGCAAAACCGGTCTGGATCTCGTCGACGATCAGCAGCATGCCGTGCTCGTCACAGATCGCGCGCAGGGCCTGCATGAAGGCCGGGGAAGCGGCATAGAAACCGCCCTCGCCCTGGACCGGCTCGATGATGATGGCGGCGACACGGGCCGGATCGACATCGGCCTTGAAGAGCTGGTGCAGCGCCTTGAGCGAGTCCGCTTCTTCAATGCCGATATAGGGTGCCGGGAATGGAGCGTGAAAGACTTCCCCGGGGAAAGGTCCGAAGCCGAGCTTGTAGGGCGCGACCTTGCCGGTCAGCGCCATGCCCATCATGGTGCGGCCGTGAAAACCGCCGGCAAAGGCGATGACAGCCGGACGGCCGGTGGCGGCGCGGGCAATCTTGACGGCATTCTCCACCGCTTCAGCGCCGGTGCTCAGAAAGATCGTCTTCTTCGGCGTCGGTCCCGGGGCCAGCTTGTTGAGGCGTTCGGCCAGCCGGACATAGCTCTCATAGGGCGTGACCTGGAAGCAGACATGGGAGAAATTGTCGAGCTGCGCCGCGACAGCGGCTTTCACCCTGGGGTGATTATGGCCGGTATTGGTCACCGCGATCCCGGCGGCGAAATCGATATAGCGATTGTCCTCGATATCCCAGATCTCGGCATTGAGCGCGCGTTTGGCAAACACCGGATGCATGACGCCGACACCGCGCGGTGTGGCGGCCTGACGTTCGGCCCAGAGTGTAGAATTTGTCATCGTCTCATCTCCTCCGGCGCTCAGGCCGACAGGCCTCCCATCAACATGTATTTGGTGTCGAGATAATCCTCGAGGCCCTGGCGCGAACCTTCGCGGCCAAAACCCGATTGCTTGACGCCGCCAAACGGCGCCGCGGCCGAGGACATGATGCCCTCATTAATGCCGACCATGCCGTATTCCAGCGCCTCGCCGACGCGCCAGGCGCGGCCGAGATCGCGGGTGAAGAGATAGGCGGCGAGACCGTAAATCGTGTCATTGGCCAGGGCGATTACCTCGGCCTCGGTCGTAAAACCGATCAGCGGCGCCACCGGTCCGAAGATTTCCTCCTGGGCGACGGCCATATCCGGTGTCACGCCCTCGATCACGGTCGGCTGGTAGAAGAGCTCACCGGCCGCGTGCTTGGCGCCGCCGGTCAAAACCCTGGCGCCTGCCGAGCGCGCCTGGGCCACCAGGCGTTCGGTCTTGGCCAGGCCGGCCTCATTGATCAACGGCCCGACCTCGCAACCCGTCATTTCGCCATCGCCGACTTTCAGCGCCGCGACGCGCTCCGCCAGGCGTCTGGCGAATTCCGGCATGATGCCCGACTGGATAAACATGCGGTTGGCGCAGACGCAGGTCTGGCCGGCATTGCGGAATTTCGAGGCCATGGCGCCCTCGATCGCCGCATCGAGATCGGCATCGTCGAACACGATGAAGGGCGCATTGCCGCCGAGCTCCATCGAGGCCTTTTTCACCGTGGCGGCGGACTGCTGCAACAGGAGACGGCCAACCGCCGTCGAGCCCGTGAAGGTGATCTTGCGCACATCGGCATTGGAGGTCAGCTCACCGCCGACTTCAGCGGCGCGCGCCGAGGTGACGATGTTGAACACGCCGGCCGGCACGCCGGCCTCAATCCCGAGCTGCGCCGCCATCAGCGCCGAGAGCGGAGTCTCGGCCGCCGGTTTGGCGACCATGGTGCAGCCGGCGGCGAGTGCTGCGGCGGCCTTGCGCATCAGCATGGCATTGGGAAAATTCCACGGCGTGATCGCGGCGCAAACACCGACCGGCTGCTTCGTCACCAGGATGCGGTTATTGGCCGAGGCAGACGGAATGATCTCGCCATAAATGCGCTTCGCCTCTTCGGCAAACCATTCCAGATAGGCGGCGCCATAGAGGATTTCGCCGCGCGCTTCGGTCAGCGGTTTGCCATTTTCGCGCGTCAGGATCAGGGCCAGCTCGTCGGCGCGCTCGACCATCAGATCACGCCAGCGCCGCAGGATCGCGCCGCGCTGTCCGGCCGGCAGCGCCGCCCAGCCAGTTTGGGCCGCCCTGGCCGCGGCGATGGCGGCGCGCGTCTCGGTGACGCCGCAATCAGCGACCGAAGCGATGACTGCGCCGGTTGCCGGATTGGTGACGTCGAAACGACGCCCATCCTGCGCATCGCACCAATGGCCGCCGATAAAGGCCTGGGTCGGACAAGCCGGTAGTGTGGCCAACATGGCATTCCCTCTCGACATGGTAAGGCGTCAAATGAAATCTGGTGCCAGTTTACGGCTTCGCGTCACCAGCCATAGGGCCAGTTTTGATCGACTGATCGCGCCAGTTCAGGGCGCGGCGGCGGCCCGCTTGCGGTCAAGCATTAGCGCCGGCAGGAGCATGACCAGCCCGCTCACAGCCAGCCCGATCAGCGCCAGATTGATCAGTCCGGGAAAGCCGCCATCGGTCGAGAGCGCCCAGCCGGCCACCATCGGACCGGAGGCCAGTCCCATCTTGGAAATGAAGCCGCCAAAGGCCGCCGCCTGACCCGCCTTGTCGAACTCGGCGGTCATGCCCAGCAGGTAGGCGATGACAAAGCCCCAGGTGATGCCGGTGCCGCAATTGGCGACCATATAGGCGATGGGATTGCCGCTATAGTGGAAGATGGCGGTGCCCACGAGGGTCAGTGCCATCGCGGCGGCCAAAAGGCGAAACCGCCCAAATCGCAGGCCGCACACCATAACCAGGAAAGGTCCGGCCAGGGCGACCCAGGTCGCCAGACCCAGCGCCAGCGAGACATAGCCGCGCTCAAGCCCGTAATCGAGGCCCAGCCGGATGATATAGGCCAGCAGGCCCATATTGGCGGCCTGGAAAAGAAAGATCGCCAGCAGGGTCAAAAGGAGCGGCGTCCATTGCACCTTGCCGTCCGCCTTGGGATCCTTGATCCGGGCCGGATAGGCGGAGAGGAAGGGGAGCATGGCCAGGGTGGCCGCGCTGAACAGGGCCAGGGCAATAAACAGTGCCTGGGTGCCGTAGAGCGGCGCCAGTGGCGGCAAGACCATCACGGCGAGACCGCCCAGACCGAATTGCACGAAGAGCAACATGCCGAATGTGCGGTCGGGATTGGCGGTGCGGGCGATGACGGCAAAACCGGTCCCGGTGAGCACGCCGCCAAACACGCCATGGATCAGGCGTACCGGGAACATGACGTCATAGCTGGCAATACTGATCGAGGCGAGATCGATCGTGATCAGCACAATCAGACAGCCCAGCGCCAGCGCCTTCCAGGGCAGGCGTTTGACCAGGAATACCGAAAGTAGCGCACCGGCAGCGGCGCCATAGATATTGACAGAGCCGATCTGTCCGGCCTGGCCTTCGGTGAAGCCGAGCCCGCTGACCAGGCCATCGACAATGGCGGCCATGATATTGACGTAGAACAGGCCGGCCGTGGCGAGAAAGGCCAGCATGACGGCGGCGATCAGCCCGTCGGGCGGCGCCTTGGGCAGGCCGCGCGGCGCGGTGACGGCTTCATTGGCTTCACTCATGGCACGGCCTCGCAATAGGGTTGGATGGCAAAGGATTGGGCGGCAGCCCGGCGCCAGGAAAATTCGCGGCCGTCACTGGCATAGAGATAGACATGGCCATTGGGGATCAGGGTGACGGAAATGCCGCCATAGCCGGACATGGTCGGGATCCAGACATCATGGTCACAGCCGAGATAATTGCCGGCATTATAGGCCCAGAATCCGGCCCGATAGCGCAGATTGTCCTCGATCGCCGGCAGGCCGCGATCATCGGGGTTTTGTTGCAGGGCGGCTGCGAGCAGGCTTTGGTCGAGCCAGGCCTCGCCATCAATTACGCCGCCGGCCTGCAGGAAGAGCGCCATCCGGGCCATGTCATCCGCCGTCAGGGTCAACCCCCAGCCGGTGAAGGCCTGGGCCTCGGCATCGCGGGTGCGCCGGGTCTGCATTGCCAGCGGCGAGAGGTGTAGCGCCTGCCAGATCGGAACCAGCAGCGTATCGTAGAAATCGGCATCAGCCTGGCCGCTCTGCTGGCGCAGATAGGCCTGCATCGCCGTGCCGAGCAGATAGGTGTCGGTGGTGTGATAGACCCAGGTGCTGCCGGGCTCGGCCTGGCGGGGGTGCATGGCACAGGCGCGTTCGACTTTTTCGGCATGGGTTTCGACCGTCAGGAAATCCCAGGTCGGGGCCGAAGCCTCGTCGAGATCATAGACGTCCGAGGTGAAATTTCCCGTCGCCATGTCGAGCGCCTGTTCGAAGCTGACATCACCCCAGCGCTCGGCCGTGCATTGCGGCACATAATCGGCGATCCGCGCCTGGCGTGCCCCCGGATAGAGCTGTTCCAGCCGCATCAGCCCGACCCCGCCGACCACGGACTTTGCCACGGAATAGGAAGGCAAGGGCGTCACATCGCAATACGGATCCGGTCCCTGCCGTGTCGGGCAATCGCCCGCATAAAGACGGCCGCCGGCGACCAGGGCAAAAGCCGTCATGTTTTCCGGCGTCACTTCAAGCGGCGAGCCGATTTCGGCAAGGTCGATCTGGGGATAGACCCGGGCAAGATCGCCGAGCGGCGAACGCGGCAGGCGGGCGGCGCTTTCGCTGCGCCAGGCCTCCCGCACAGCCCCGGCGCCCGCGATCGCGCCCGGTTCGAAACTGACCGGCAGCCGGGCGAGCAGGTCGAATTGCAGATAGGCGCAGGTCTGGGCACCGATCTGGACCACCGCTTGCGACACCTCGCCCGTGTCGCGGTAAAGGAAGCTCATCAGCCCGTTCTGAACGCAATTGGCATTGCGCTCCTGCAGCGCCACCGGCAGGGCGGCGCGCATCCAGCCCTCGCCATCGCCGCCATCCCAGATCTGGCCCGGCTGGAAAATCCATTCCCACTCCGGGTGATCGCCTTGCTGCGGTCCGCGCTGAACCGGGATCAGCGCCGAACCCTCACTGACGAGGTCAAGGGCGAAGCCGGGCAATTCATCGAGCCGCCCGGCGGCCTGGGCCGCGTCGAATTCGTCGAGCAGCAGGGTGAAATGATCGGCGCGCCGCGCCGCGGCCAGCACCAGCCGTCCATCGAGCCGCACCGGTTGTGGCAGGGCCGTGTCCGGGGCCGCAAAGGCGGCGGTCGCATAGGGCCCGTCGAGCGGTGCCGCCGCGAGCAGGGTCTGTGCCGTCAGCGCCGGTGTCAGCGCGGCGGGCGGGGTTTGTCCGGTGACGCGAATATTATCCACCCAGCAAGTATCATTGGCCGCATTGCCCGCGGCTCGCAGGCGCACCAGTATGGCGCGCGACATGTCGGAGGCCGGTCTGTCGCCTGCCACCGAAGTCAGGGTGACGGCATCGTCCTGGCCATCGGCTATGCGGCCGATCTCGCTCCAGACCTGACCATCGAAACTGGTCTCCAGCTGGCAGGAATCCTCGCCCTCCAGACCCTCGGCAGCGAAGTCGGCCGAGACCCGTATTGCCAGGCCTGCCGGGATTTGCACCGCCGCCGCGACCCAGGCGTTTCGCTTCAGCCGCAACGAAAGATTTCCCCCATATTCGGTGATCCGGATATCGCCCCGGCCGGCATCGCCGCGCCAGCCATCGGCATTCCCGTCCTGGAAGTCCTCGAACATCAGGCTCTGGGCCAGCGCCGGCGCGCCCAGCCCGGCCAGCAGGCCCAGCGTCAGAATGGCGTTACGCATCATGGAGCTACTCCGAGCATGGCGGCGAGCGGTTCGAGTTCACGCTGATAACGGCGCCAGCGGCCCACCGCGCTGGTATAGAGTGGCTGGCGTACCTGGGCCGCACTGGCTGTGGCGGTCGGGCTGGCATTCTTGTGGAAGTCGAGACAGGCCGGATCCCACTCGACACCGACATGTCTCAGCAGGCGCCGCGTCTGCGCCTCCTGGCCGGTGATGATGTCCTCATAATTCACATCAAGGATCCGCCCCGGCAGGACGCGGCGCCAGTGATCCATCAGCCCGTCCTTGGCGCGCATGTATTGGGCCAGGTCGGCGAAGTCATAGGAGAAGGGATAACCCATCCGGAACAGCGCCTTGTACATGCCCAGGGCATTGTCCATCGGATCGCGATTCAGGTGGATGATGCGCGCGTTCGGCAGGGCGGCGGCGATCAGGCCGATATAGAGAAAATTGGCCGGCGTCTTGTCGATGAAGAAGGGTGGCCCGGAACGGCGCTGCTCAACGCGTGAGCGATAGTCAGCGGCGAGCTGGCGCATGTCCAGTGCGGCAGAATTCGCCACCATATCCGATTTGCTGCGGCTGCCCCGGGTCAGGCCGGTGAGCGCGAGCGGCCAGTCATTGAGCTCGCCGAGGCTCTCGATCTGGGGGTGTGCGCTGAGAATCCGGTCAACCAATGTCGTCCCGCTGCGCGGCAAGCCGACAACGAAAACCGGGCCTTGCGCCTCGTCCCGTGGCCGCGCTGCGGCGAAGAATTCGGCATCGAAGACTTCGGCAATTCGCGCCATCGTCGCGACATCACCCTCGACCCGGTAGGCCATCATCGCCCGCCGGGCCTCGGCGCCACGCTTCAGCGCCGCAAAACTCTCTTCATATTGACCGAGATTTTCCAGTTCCAGAGCCAGGGCGTAATTCAATTGAACTTCACCCAGCCGGGTGCGTTTGGGTGCCTTGAGCATGCGCCGGATCTCGGCGACATGATTATTCTCAGCAGTCTGTTTTCGCAGCGTCGCGCGGTTATAATACGCGTCGTAGTCATGCGGCGTCCGGGCAATCAAACGGGTGAATTCACGCTCGGATTCCTCAAGCTTGCCGGTCGAAATCAGGCTGGATGCGAAATTATACCGGATCGCCGGCTGTTCCGGATCCAGTGTGGCCGCCTGCCGGGCGCAGCGCTCCGCAGCCGCGAAGGCACCGCATTGGGTATAGGCCTCACTCAAACGGCTCAGCCAGGCGGCATCCCCGCATGCTTCCGTCTCCATCGCCGCCAGGCGATCGAGGGCGTCCCGGATCGCGCCGAGATGCACCAGGGCCTCGACATCAAGCAGTCGCACCAATGGCGAACCCGGGGCCAGGTCAAGCGCCTGGGCAAGACGGGCACGCATGGCGGCATAGTCACCGCTCATCTGCTCCAGCCGGGCTGCAGCGATCCATCCATCGGCATATCCCGGCTCGTCGCGCAACAGGGCTGTGAGCAGCGACCGGGCCGGCCCGAGCTGACGGGCACGCAGGGCCCGATCGATTTCGGCCATTCGGGTCTTGGGAGCGGGATTGGCGATCAGACTGTCCATGAAAAGAGCGAAAGGGTGGCCGTCTCGGTCGGCCACCCCCTCATCCTAGCCGATCAGAAATTATAGCGCAGCGTCGCGCCAATGGTTCTCGGCAGTGAGATCATCTGTTTGTTACCATTACCGAAATAACCTTCCGTCGGGCTTGTGCCCATATAGGCTTCGGTAAACACCCCGGTGACGCCTTCCTCATTGGTGATGTTTTTCACCCAGAGGGACAGATCGACCGCATCACGCGAGAAGGTCGTGGTCAGGTTCCAGATCGAGAACCCGTCGATCGGGACATTGAAGCTTGGCGATGTCGTGACCGCATTGGTGGTCTCCGACTGATAATAGCCATCGAGCCGGGTGAAGGAGGACCAGTTCGCCAGCTGGGTCGTGTAATCGAGCGACCAGTTGAGCTGATGCTCCGGCGTGCCGGGCAGCATGGCGCCTTCGAGCGCGATCGGGGTCGCCGGTGCCGGACGGTCGGGCGCATAGAAATCTGCTCCGAGCTCGGCATTGATATAGGCGTAACCCAGCGAGTAGTGCCAATCATCGCCGATGAAGCCGTCGATCGAGGCCTCAAGGCCCATCGAACTGGCCTCGGCCCCGTTCTGCACCGCGAAGAAGCCCCACCAGGTCGAGGCGGTGTTGAATTGAGGATCGGTCCAGTCGACGTAGAAAACACTGACATCATAGCGGAAATCACCGCGATCGCCCTTGAAGCCGATTTCGTAATTGACGACGGAATCGGAGGTATAGAACTGCCAGCGCGGATCTTCGGCATAGACGCCGGACAGCGGCACCGCATTGGATCCACCACGGCGATAGCCCTCGGAAATCGTGCCGTAGAGCATGTCTTCATCGGTGAAGCGCCAGGCCATGTTGAACTTGAACAACACGTCGTCTTCAGAGGAGGACAGGGTCGCATTCACATCCGGATAGAGACCTGTCCAGAGCGGCAGCGCCATGAAGGTATCATTCTCGGAATCATTGTCGAAATAGCGTGCGCCCAGGGTCAGGTCGAGCGTTTCGCTGGCGTGCCAGGTCAGCTCACCGAACAGGGCTGTTTCGGTGAAGTCCTCGGTCCGGCGGTAGTCCCAATCCTGATCACCGCTCACGGCACCGGCCGCGAATGGCAGAAAGGCGTCCCACCACTGCTTGAAGCCGACGAGATAGCTTTGCTGGGTCGATTCGATCTGTTGCTGGCGATAGAAGCCGCCAACCACATAATCGAAATTGCCGCCATCATCGGTCACCAGGCGGATTTCCTGGACGACGGCTTCGTCCGCATAGGTCCGCACGGCCTGGGCCATCGGGCGCGGGAAGTTGTAATAGAATCCAAGCCACCCGGCCTGGGCATAGAAGCCGGTGTTTTCGCTGATGCTGTCACCATTGTGATCATAGTGGGACGTCGATGAGGTCAGGGTCGCAAAGCCCAGATCCATCTCCATCTCCAGCGAGCTCATATTGATGTCGCGTGAAGACGGCTCCAGCTGGATCGAGCCGTTCTCGTAATCGCCATAGGCATTGCCATAACCGTCCACGCCGACCGTCTGCTGCCGGCGGCCGCCAACTTCATCGGACTGACGCGCATGAACCAGGCGCAGGGAGAAGGTGTCGGTGGGTTCCCAAAGGAAGGTTGCCCGGCCCATCCAGGTTTCGACGGTGTCGGCATCCTCGACCGAACGATAGGATGCGGCCGGATCGAGAATGCCATTTGGCGCAACCGGCACGCCATTGCCGTCCAGCTGATAGACATTCACATAATCGGTGATGCCGGGATAATCGCCGAAACTGCCTACCAGGCGCAGAGCGGCGCGGTCGCCGATTGGCAGGTTGAGCACCCCGTCCAGGCCATAGCCCCAGTCCTCGGAACCTTCGACATTCGAGGTCGTGCCGCTGATATAGCCATTCACTTCGCCGAAATCGGGGTCGCGTGTGATGTAGCGGATCGTGCCACCCAGCGAGCCGGAACCATACAGCGTGCCCTGAGGCCCGCGCAGCACTTCGACCCGGTCAAGATCGCGCAGGGTGAAGCCGGCAAAGACCGGCGTGTCATTGATATAGGTCGAAACCGATGCAACCGAGGAGACGGCGTAATCGCCCAGCCCGTTGCCGTCGACAGCCAGACCACGGATGCGCGCCGCATTCAGCGTACCGGAATTGCGGGCGCCCCGGTCAACCACCGCGATACCCGGGATGGAGCGCAATAATTCGGCCTCATCAAGAATATTGCCGCGCTCGATATCGGCGCCGCCGACAGCGGAAATATTGTAGGGAACGTCGGAGACGCTCTCTTCACGCCGCGTCGCGGTAACGGTGATCGTCTCGCGGCGGCTATCCGCCTGCGTATCCTGGGCAAAGGCCGGAGCAAAGCCGCCAGAGGCCAGTGCTGTACCGCCGAGGAGCACGGCCATCATGGTCGCGCGTGAAATTCTGCGTTTGGAATTTGTCATAATATCACCCTGTTGCGCCCGCTGGTGCGGAGCCCTGTCATGATCCGGTCCAGGCCGGTCCCCTTCACTCGATAATCGAGAGCCGCGGCTTCGATGCCCGGCTCTCCCCCTCGTCTGCTGGCGCCGAGCCCCCATCCTGCCGTTTCGGCATGGAGAGCGGACCCAGACTTTTCATCCCCGACTGGCGCGATACCGGGTCTGCATGAAATGGGTAGCGGACCGGCGCGTCGCGGAAACTCTTCAACACCTGGCCCAACCCGTTCCAGCCACGGTCCCGGCAACGCCGGACATGGTCCAGGTCCAGTTCGAAGGCCATGATCTCACGGCCGACACCGGCTTCATGCAGCAATTCACCGCCCGGCCCATACATGACCGATCGGCCATTGCCCTGTTGCCCGGCAACATTGATATCGAGGAAATAGCACTGATTGATCGCGGCATTGGCGCGCGCGATGGCAAGCTCGACATCGCGATCGACCGTATTGGTCATGGTCGGAAGGATGATCACCTCGGCGCCCTTGGCACACAGGGTGCGGATCGCCTCCGGGAACCACATGTCATAACAGATCGCAATCCCGATCGTACCGATCCCCGGGATCTCAAAGACCGGGTAGTCCATCCCGGGAGCGACGTCCTTTTCATAGGGAAGGAAAGGAAACAGCTTGTCGAAACGCCCGACAATCTCGCCCTGCGGATTGATCACCGGCGTGGTGTTGAACACCTGGTCGCCGCGGCGCTCATAGATCGAACCGGGAATGATCCAGAGCCCGGTTTCAATGGCCAGCGCCTGCAAGCGTTGCTCGGTTTCACCACCGGCGGGCTCTGCCTTCGACATGCTGGCACCATGAATCACCAGCTCGCCGGTCGCCACCATGATGACCCAGGGGAAGCGCTTGGCGACCGAACGGATCTCCTGCTCGAGCCGGTCAAGATTGCCCTCGGCTGCGGCGTCCAGCTGAATGGTGGCGATTGAAAGTACCGGCATGACATCATTCCTGTGCGCTGCTGCGAACCGGAATGCGCAAGGGCATGGGACACGGTTCATCTGCGTTCCAGCGACCTTAACAGGGGGGAAAGCCCGGCTTAGAGCCAGTTTTGGACGATTTATGGTACCAGTTTCTCCGCCCATTCCGGTGCGGACCGGCCCCGTTCAGGGATTGGCGGCGCGGGACGGGCTGCTCAGGACAGCGCTGTCGACGACACGTCCCTCATCGTCCAGCCATGACAGGCGATCGCCGGAAATGCGGATGTGGAAACCGAGCGCTTCGCCAAAAGCCCAGCTGCGCCATTGGCGATACCACTTGCCATCCTTGATCCACCAGCGGCCGGTATCCTGATCTTCACCGCCATATCCGGCCCGGCCGGACATGCTGCCGTCCTCCGAGAGCTCGATGGTGCATGGCTCACCATAGACGGTATTGTAGAGCAGGGTCGCCGAGCCAAGACGGGTCCGCAACTCCGTCGCTGACAGCAGATCCGTGCCCGCTTCCGGAGCCTGGGTCCGATCCGTCCGGTCGAGCTCGCGCATCACCTCGGACAGCGCCTTGATCCCGGCCCGGATCTCGCTGGCGGGCAACCCGGTCACGCCGAGGCGGAACATATTCCTGGGCCCGTCCGGCAGGGCGAACCAGGCCTCGGCCGGCTCGATCAGAATGCCCCGCGCCTCTGCAGCGCGAACCAGAATTCGCGCATCCAGGTTTTCCGGTCCGCGGACCCAGCAGGTCGTGCCTCCCTCCACCGGCGCAATGGCGATTGAGGACGGGCGGTAATGGTTGAGCGCGTCTCGCAGCGCGATCAGGCGCTCCTCGCTGACGCCACGCAGACGGCGCAGCATCGCATCATAATGGCCGAGCGAGAGGAAGAAGGCCGCCGCGCGCTGGTTATTGGGCGAGGGCCGCCGCGTCGTCAGGTCGCGCAAGCGCCGCGCCTCGTTGATCACGGCCGCAGGCGCGACCATGAAGCCGAGCCGCACGCCGGGCGCCAGAACCTTGGACAGGCTGGCGACATAGATGACGCGGCCATGCTCATCCAGGCTGCGCAGGGCCGGCAGGGCATCGCCGAGATAATTCATTTCACACTCGAAATCGTCTTCGAGAATGAGGAAATCCTGCGCCTCCGCCTCGGCAAGAAGCGCCTCGCGGCGCTGCATCGACATCGTCACACCCGTCGGGCGTTGCCGGCTGGGCGAAACATAGACGATATCATTGCCGCGCAGCCGGTCATCAATGACCAGACCCTCATCATCAACGGGTTGATGATGCAAACGGGCACCATACATGCCGAACAATTCGCGAAGGTCGGGCAAGCCCGGCTCTTCAAGGGCAATGCGGGCATCTGAATTGGCGAATAATTGCGCGACCAGGAAGAAGGCCTGCTGCTCGCCGACCGTGATCAGCAATTCATCGGGCCGGGCGCGAATGCCACGCCTGGGAAGCAATTTGGTCCGGATTTCCTCGATCAGCGCCGGGTCATCAACCTCACCATTATCAATCGACCAGTCCTCGACTTCGTTGACGGCCAGCGCAAGGCGGCTCGACTCGCGCCATTCCGCGATCGGGAACAAGGTCTTGTCATAGCGCCCCTCGATGAAGGGGAAACGGTATTTCTGCCAGTCCGGCGGACATTTATAGCCAAGCGTGGGTGGCCTGACCCCGCGCAGGAAGCGGGTTGCCTCGGCGCCATCATCGACGCCTTCCCGGCCGGCAATGAGCGAGATTTTCCGGCCCGGCGCGTTGGCTTCCGCAACATAAATGCCCGAGCGTTGCCGCGCCTCCAAATGCCCCTCAGCGATCAATTGCTGATAGGCCAGGAAGACCGTATTGCGCGACACGCCCAGCACGACGGCCAGTTTGCGCGAGGACGGCAATTTGCGCCCGGCGGGGAAAATATCGGCCGCAATCGCCTCCATCACCCGCCGCCGGATCTGTTCCTGCAGGGACAGGCTCAATCCCGGGTCGACCCGGAAAAGCGGTGCGTAGGAATTTGCCGTGCTTGTCATGGCCTGCCACGAATTGCGAGCCGATAGCTAAGCCCAGACGGGATCGCGGGCAAAGCCCGCAACACTGCCCACCCTGCCTGGCTGCCGCTAGCGGCTATAGGTAATGGCAAACCAGAGCTTGGTACGATCGGCGATAGCGCTGTCTCCACCCTCATAAAAGGCCGCCTTGAGTTCGAGTCCGACATGTTCGCTCAATTGCGAGCTTAACACGGCATCGATTTCCGAACCGAGATCGAGACTGCCATTCTCTGTCTCGAAATCATGATAGACGATGGTCGCCCGCATCGCCGAGCCCAGCGGCGGGTTGGGGAAGGCAAAACCGGCCCGGCCATAAATGTCGCGAATGCCATTGGCCGGTGTCGCCAGGAAGACGTCCGCCCAGCCCTGATAGCCGTGCAGGGTGGCCAGCGGCGTGCCGAAGCCCCGCACCCCATCGCCTTCAAGCGATTCAATCCCGATCGCACCGCTCAGCCCGTTCTGGCTCAAACTGGCCTCGGCCCGGAACATGCTCAGATCGAAGCTCGCCGGCGCGTTGCCGTAATCGCTCTGCACCGCATATTCGAGCCTGTAGCCGAAGGTGGGCTGGCCGTCGCGCGTGATCGAGCCGCTCCAGTTGACGCCATAGGTCGCACTTGAGAGCGCCGCCGCATCCTGCACGTCGGCGAGAAGGGCAAAGGCGGTCACGATTCCCGCCGGCACAGTCATCGCGGCGCTCAGCGCATGCGCGTCGAGATCGAGCTCACCGGCCGGATGATCATCGCCGAATATGCGGTGAACGCGATCCAGATAGGCATAGGTCAGGCTGAGATTCTCGATCGCCGCCGTGGAGGCAAGGAAGGCGTCGAAGGTCTGCTCATTTTGCCGGAAGCCGACATTACCGACATAGCGGGCATCCCCAAGAATAATCCGCTGCCGCCCCAGCGTCAGGCTGGTATCCTCGAAGCCGGTATAGGCCAGTTGCAGCCGGTTAAGCTCGGTCGCTTCCGGATCTGCGACGACCGGATAGCCGGGCAGACCGTTGATAGTGTCGTTGAAGTCATCAACGAGGTGGAGGACATTCTCGCCTTCGATCAGCAGGGTGAAACCCGACATATTGCCGGTCTGATAGCCCAGCCTCGTACGCAGGGTGATTGCCGTCGCGTCTTCGGCCAGGCCAGCCTGGTCGACCAGCTCGGTCCGGAGCCGGGCGTTGACGAGGAATTGCCCCTCGGCATGGGCAGGTGCAACCGCGCACACTCCCACGATCAGGCCAGCCGCCCCTGACAGGGCAGCGCGGCCAAGTTTGCTCATGCTCATCTCGTTTTCCTCTTTCGCGGGCTCGTCAGGAGCCCGTTTGACCGGTCTGGGTCACTGCACGAGCGGCGACGTCGCTCCGTGCAATTCAACACCGGAAATTTTCGCCTCACCGACCACCAGTGAGACAAATTGAGCCACCGCCCGCCGCCAGCTGGCATCGCGCAGAAACTCCTCGACCAGGGGCCGAGCGAGTTCGAATTCGGGCACCTGGCCACGCACCAGCTGATCGAGCCGGATGATGTGGAAACCATAGGGCGTCTCGATCGCCTCGCGCGTCATTTCGCCCTGGCGCAGCTTCATCATGGCCGCCTCGAAAGCCGGCGTTGTCTGACCGCGGCTCACCTGCCCCAGCCGGCCACCATCGGTCGATGAGGAACAGTCGGAGCGATCACGGGCGATGCGTTCGAAATCATCAGGCCGTTTTTGCAGGTGCTCGACCAGCGTCTGTGCTTCCTGGCGGGCGCGTTCATAGCTGTCAGGATCGTCCTTGCTGGCCTGAAGCAGGATATGGACCGGCTCGTAGAGATCCGGCGCGCGCAGCTTGTCGGCATTATTGGTGAAATAGCGCCGGCAGGACTCCTCGTCCGGATCCGGTGTCGTCACCTCGCGATCAACGAAAGCCTGGATCAAGGCGTCTTCCTCAACCTCCTTGACCGCATCGGCATCGGGGGCTGCAGGCACTTCGATCCCGCGGGCGCGGGCCGCCTGCAGCAAGGCCTCGCGAATGACGAGCGCTTCTGCCGCAGCCTGCCAGGCCGCTTCAGGCCGGCGTGCCGGGTGATGCTGGGTCTCGGCGGCAATCGCCTTGGCCGGGATGGTGACACCATTGACCGAGACTTCCGGCGTCGGTGGCTTGGGTGTGATGATGGAATGTCCGGTCATTTCTCAGCTCCGGGAACGGGCTTGCGGCGCACGACCTGATAGCCCTGGCGGAAGATGTAACGCAGCGGCGCGCTGAACATGTGCACCAGCCGGGTGAAGGGGAAGACGAGGAAGATCGTCAGCCCGAGCA